>VGCX01000085.1 GCA_016869935.1 Alphaproteobacteria bacterium | reverse complement strand
GGTTTCTATTTTGCAGAATTATTTCTTTGAAGATCCCTCCATTACCGGTAGATCCATTACCATCACCGAAGTACAGATGAGCCCAGATTTGAAGCACGCAAAAGTTTTCTTTTTGCCGCTGGGTGGGGCCTCTCAACAAGAAATTCTAAAAGTCCTTCAGCATGAATCCAAAAAAATTCGTCATATTTTGTCGAAAAAGGTTCTTTTAAGGGCTGTCCCTGCTCTTAGCTTCCGCATCGATGAAACCTTTGATGCTGTCGATGCCTTAAACCGGTCCCTCAGTAAAGTCCTATGAAATATCATCGAACGCTTCATGGGTGGCTTATCATCGATAAGCCTGAAGGCCTAACGTCTAACCAAGTTTTAGGGCGCTTGCGCTATAAACTGAATCGACCCAAGGCAGGCTTTGCAGGAACCCTTGATCCCTTTGCAACGGGGGTGTTGCCGGTTGCTTTTGGCGAAGCAACAAAACTGATTGACCGAATGGTTGATGTCCAAAAAACCTATGTATTTACAGTACAATGGGGGACAAAAACCGATACAGATGACCGGGAGGGAACCGTGATCCAAACAAGCGATCATCGCCCAACAAGGCAAGAAATTTTAGAGGCGCTTCCTACCTTTACCGGCATACTTTCCCAGATCCCCCCCCTCTATTCTGCCATTAAAGTGCAAGGGAAAAGGGCATGCGACCGCGTCAGGAATGCAGAAGACATAACGCTGCCCCCTCGCCCTGTTCATGTTGAGTCTTTTGATCTTGTAAAGATCATCGATAAAAACCAGGCTGTTTTTCAGGTCGTTTGCGGCAAAGGAACGTATGTTCGAAGCTTAGCCCGAGATTTAGGCGAAAAATTGGGAACAGTTGCCCATGTCACAACCCTTTCCCGGGAATCCGTGGGTCCCTTTTCCAAAGGACAAGCAGTGTCTTATGATAAATTGCTTGAAGGGGATGGGCCATTTGATGTACAACAGTTCATGCATCCAATAGAGACCGTGCTAGACGACATCCCGGCTCTCTCTATTAATGCGGAAGAGGTCAAGAAAATCCGGCATGGCCAAAGCATTTCTTGCCCTTCGATGGATCGATCGTTTTTGAAGGAGATTCCTTTATATGACGAAACCCATCAACTTATTGCCATGTCGGTTATTAAAGGGGACAGGGTGTTCCCAAGTCGTGTATTTGTTTATTAAAGAAAGGAAACAAGATGTCGGTAACAGTTAAGAATAAAGACAAAATTATTAAGGCACATGCTGCTAGTGAAAAAGACACAGGATCACCAGAGGTACAAGTTGCGATCCTAACGGAACGCATCACGAATCTCAGCGATCACATGAAATCACACACAAAAGACCTCCACTCCCGGTTAGGGCTTATTAAAATGGTTGGTCAACGTCGTCGGTTATTAGATTATATCAAATCACGTTCCCTGGAGCGTTATAAGGATTTGATTACAAAACTAAATCTCCGCCGATAAGAAAAAATAGTAGGTGGCCCGTGAACGGGCCACTTTTCTTTAATGAAGATAAATTTAGGATAATCAATGTTTAATATTATACAAAAAGAAATTAAGTGGGGGGGCAGTACGCTCGTCCTTGAAACGGGAAAAGTTGCCCGTCAAGCTGATGGAGCTGTCATTATATCGAGTGGAAAGACACAAATTCTTTGTACCGTTGTCGCACAAAAGAAAGCAGATCCAGCCGTAGACTTTTTTCCCCTCGGCGTTCATTACCAAGAAAAACTTTATGCCGCAGGGCGTATTCCAGGGGGATTCCTAAAGCGGGAAAACCGTCCAACAGAAAAAGAAACCTTAACATCACGGTTAATTGATCGCCCCATTCGGCCTTTGTTTCCAGAATCATTCCGTAATGAAACACAGGTAATCTGCACGGTTTTAAGTTATGACCCCGCTGGGGACCCTGAAATTCTTGCGCTCATTGGTGCATCCGCTGCTTTGACGATTTCCGGGATTCCCTTTTTAGGCCCGATTGCAGGCGCACGCGTTGGCTACAAGAATGGTCAGTACTTATTGAATCCGACTGGAACAGACCTTAGCGAGTCTGATTTAAATCTGGTTGTGGCTGGAACCTCTGAAGGGGTTTTGATGGTTGAATCTGAAGCTTCAGGATTAAGCGAAGAAATTATGCTTGGTGCTGTTATGTTTGGACACCAATCTATGCAGTCTATTATTCAGGGAATCATTGAATTTGCTGAAGATGCTGCAAAAGATCCGTGGGAACTTGATGAAACAGGTGAACGTGTTAGCACTTTCAAGAAAATCATTCAAGAAACTGTAGAATCTGATTTGCGCGCAGCTTATAAAATTCAAGAAAAAATGGCACGCCACGCTTTGATCGATGCGGCGAAAGAAAAGGCCAAAGAAAAAGTAAAAGCCTCCGTTGACGAAGAAACGTATTCTGATACGTTTTTCCTCATGGCCTTTAAAAAAGCAGAGAGCGATATTGTTCGAAAAGACATTCTAAAAACAGGTCTTCGAATTGATGGACGCGACACAAAAACAGTACGCCCCATTGAATGTGAGGTCGGTTTCTTAGCCAATGCCCATGGTAGCGCCCTCTTTACGCGGGGTGAAACGCAGGCAATCGTTGCAACAACCCTTGGAACAGGGGAAGACGAACAAATCATGGAAGATATCCAGGGTGAAACAAAAGAACGCTTTTTGTTGCATTACAATTTCCCGCCCTACTCTGTTGGAGAAGCCGGAAGACTTGGCGCCCCAGGACGTCGAGAAATTGGCCATGGAAAACTTGCTTGGCGTGCAATCAAGCGGAAACTTCCTTCTGCAGAAAGCTTTCCCTATACCCTCAGAACTGTTTCTGAAATTACAGAATCGAATGGATCTTCCTCTATGGCGACAGTCTGCGGAACCTCTCTTTCCCTTATGGATGCCGGCGTTCCTCTAGAAAAACCTATTGCAGGAATTGCGATGGGTCTGATCAAGGAAAATAAGGACTTTGTTGTGTTGTCTGACATTTTAGGGGATGAAGATCACTTAGGAGACATGGACTTTAAAGTTGCTGGGACAGAAGATGGGATCACAGCCCTTCAAATGGATCTGAAAATTACCAGTATCAACGAAGCTATCATGAAGCAAGCCTTAGACCAAGCACAAGCAGGGCGTCTTCATATCCTAAAACAAATGCAAAAGGCGATCACGACTTCCCGTACGGTTGTAAAAGATCATGCCCCACGCATCGCAACACTTTCTATTCCAAAGGATAAGATCCGTGATGTTATTGGAACAGGCGGCAAAGTGATTCGTGAGCTCTGTGAAACGTACGATGTCAAAATTGATATTGAAGATGATGGAAGCGTTCGAATTTATGGAACTGCCTCTAAAAACGTTCAAGACACAATGGAAAGAATTCAGTCTATCACAATGGATGCTGAAATCGGTGGCATTTACACTGGAAAGGTTGTTAAAATCGTTGAATTTGGTGCTTTTGTTGACTTTCTAAGCACTTCTGGCCTTCTCCACGTCAGTGAAATTTCTAAAAAACGTGTTGAAAACGTGACAGACGTTTTGAAAGAAGGCGATATGGTTCGAATTAAAGTTGTTGGGATTGATCCTAAAACAAAGAAAGTTCGCCTCAGCATGAAAGCATTAGAAGAAGAAAACACTGAATCTTCTAAGGAAGATAAAGGGTCTGAATGAAGCTCTTGAATGCACTCAATCTATCGGGCAAAGAAGTTCTTCCTTTAATTGAGGGAGGAAAGGGCATTTCTGTGTCTAACGGAATCAGCGCAGGCGCTTTTGCTGCTGCAGGAGGAATTGGAACTTTTTCTGCTGTTAACGCGGATGCTTATGATGATAATGGGGACTTAATCCCCATTATTTATCACGGAAAAACCCGTCGAGAGCGTCACCATGAACTTTTGGCCTATGGCATTAAAGGTGGAATCGCTCAAGCTCAACGTGCTCACGATTTGGCCGGTGGGAAGGGACGCATTCATCTGAATGTTTTGTGGGAAATGGGTGGTGCAGAAACTATTTTGCACGGCGTTTTAGAACAGGTCAAAGATCTTGTGCACGGGGTGACTTGTGGTGCAGGAATGCCTTATCGCCTAGCTGAAATTGCCGCAAAATACAAAATTTATTATTACCCTATTGTTTCTTCTGCCCGTGCTTTTCGGGCGCTGTGGAAACGATCCTATCATCGTGTTCAAGAATGGCTTGGGGCCGTTGTCTATGAGGACCCCTGGAAAGCCGGTGGGCACAATGGTCTAAGCCGTGCAGAAGATCCAGCTGTCCCAGAAGATCCTTATCCACGTGTAAAGGCACTTCGCGACGTGATGAACGAAGAAGGACTTCATAACGTTCCTATCGTCATGGCAGGGGGTGTTTGGTATCTTCGAGACTGGGAACATTGGATTGATAACGCTGAACTTGGACCTATTGCTTTTCAATTTGGAACGCGCCCTCTCTTGACTCAAGAAAGCCCTATTTCAGATCAATGGAAAAAGAAACTTTTAACCTTAAAAGAAGGCGATGTCTTTTTAAATAAATTTAGCCCAACAGGATTTTATTCCTCTGCCGTTAAAAATCCTTTCTTAGAAAACCTTCGAGAACGGTCTGAACGGCAAGTCGCCTATAGTAACGAAGCGGTTGGAGATCACACAACCCCATTCCTTTATGGCCCGCGTCAACGACAGGCCTTCGTGACACCAGGTGATCACGCCCAAGTTATAACCTGGATGGATGCAGGCTATACAGAAGTCTTAAAAACGCCCGATAATACAATTATTTTCGTAACGCCCGAAGAATCAGCGACGATTTTAAAAGATCAACAAGATTGTATGGGCTGCTTAAGTGCCTGCCGTTTTAGCAACTGGTCACAAGATGAATCAGGAACCACGGGCAAGAAATCTGATCCTCGATCCTTTTGTATCCAAAAAAGCCTTCAGTCCATTGCCCATGGGGGAGATGTCGATCACGAGCTCATGTTTGCAGGCCACGGTGCCTATCGTTTTGCAACGGACCCTTTTTATGCAAACGGTTTTGTCCCAACTGTCAAACAACTGGTTGAACGCCTAGTTTCGGGGGATTGATGAGAGGGTTTCTTACAAAAGAGTTGGCAAGACTAGAATCAAAAAAATACAACACATTCGTAGACATGACAAGGAGTTGGGCATCTGCCCGTACCCTCTGTTTCATCATCATGATCATTTTATCCCCGCTTCTCTCTCACGCGACCCCTTCCGGCCTTCCGATTCCTCGTTTTGTGTCCTTGAGGTCCTCAGAAATTAATCTGCGTGTGGGGCCTGGCCACCATTTCCCTACCGAATGGGTATACCATCGAACAAACTTACCGGTTCAAATTGTTGCAGAATTTGCCGATTGGAGAAAAATCAGTGATATGGATGGAACCCTCGGGTGGGTTCACAAATCCATGCTTAGTGGCCACCGATATGTGATTGTCTTGAAAGACAAGACCCCCCTTCATACGTCTGATGAAGCTAGCTCTTCAATTGAAGCCTACCTTGAAAACGGCGTTGTCGCAAAACTTTTAAAATGCAAAGAAAACTATTGTCGTATCGAAATCCGTCAATCCTCTTCCTACAAAGGATGGGTGTTGAAGGATAGTTTATGGGGCTTAGAAGAAAACGAATAGGCCCGTTTCCCTTTTTAAGAATCAATCTTTATTAAATACATACTCATCACATCCCGTCCCAAGAAGTCCTAATCTGCAAGATGGGATCAAGAACTCAGCATGAACCTTTAAAGAATTCTTTTTTGAAAATGTATGCATTTCATCAGGAGCAATAGATTCATAAGGATATCCCCC
>VGCX01000084.1 GCA_016869935.1 Alphaproteobacteria bacterium | reverse complement strand
AGGGCTTCTGGTTCAAAAAGCTTTGCGTCAGCTTTTAGAGGACGTGGAATGGGGTGAATTGGATCTTTTAATCGTTGATATGCCTCCTGGAACCGGCGATATTCCCTTAACATTGCATCAATGGGTACCCCTATCTGGCGGAATCATTGTCTCAATTTCAGACCCTTTATCCTGGGCTGATGCTTACAAAGGAAGACAAATGCTTAAAAAAATGTCTATTCCTTTTATGGGATATGTCGAAAACATGTCTCACTTAGACTGCCCCCACTGTCACCAATCAATTAACCTTGTTGAAAAATCTTTTGTAGAAGCAGAGGCAAAAAAAGAAGGGGATCCCTTTTTGGGATCGATCCCATTTGATAGATCCTTAAGGTTTGGCGAAAGCTTGTCGAGTCAAAATAAAAATTCTTTTCAAGAAATTGCTGAGAAGATTATAGAATTTTTGCCATAAAAAAAACTCTCTCGACTACTACATCGAGAGAGTTTAAATAGGCTATCTATGGCGAGTAGACTCGGTGAGAGTTTTAAACTTTTTACTAAGCCCAAACACTGATAGGATCCATAAAAAGACAATTCCTATAGCAATTGGGGCAATAATAGGAACAAGCTGATATAAAGCACTACCTGAAAAAACCGTTAATAAGGCCATTTGAATGTAAGAACCTGCAGACTTTCCTCCGCGACCACCGATAACATCAACGGCAGCCTTTCCTTTTACTTTTAAGTCAGGATCAAGAGGAATGTATGCCATTTCTTTTGTCGGATCAAACAGAGAATATTTTACAGCTTTTCCAAACGCATTAACAGCAAGGCCTAAAAATACTACAAAAACAATAAGTTCTCGATTGATAGCTCCTTCTTTAATAGCATGAATGATGCTCATTCCTTCTGGTAATTGCGTGTTATTGTAGTAAATCACTCCAAAGAAAATCAATATACCGGTAATTACTACTAAAGGTGTAATAAGAGCACAGGTTTTCCAACTAAAGCGTCGAAGCAAATTACTGCCAACAAGCATAAGCATCACTGCAATTCCCCCGGTAATCGTAGAAAGACCTCCCATAATTTCATTGTATTCAGCTTCCGTCGGATAGACAATTTTAATTTGCCCTTTCCAGACACCTTCAAATAAGTTAATAGAAACACCATATGCCAAAACAAGGGCAGCTATTAAACCAAGATATGGAGATTGAAGGATATGTTTAAAGCTTTCTATCATAGATAACTTGGCTTTTTTCTTCTTTTCACCCATAGCTTCTGGGTCATAAAAACGTTTATCAGTTAGAACTTTTCTATTCATCCAGTAAAAAGTTGCAAGCAAAACAATTCCTGCCGCAATAACAAAAGCCATTAAATACTCAAGCATAAGACCTGTTGTTTCCATCCGACCAAGACCAAGGCTTCTAACATAGCGTGACACAAAGATAATACCTGGACCAGAAAATAAAAGGCCAAAGTTGCCTAAAAACCCAAACATCCCATAGAAACGCCGCGCCTCTGTAACAGGTGTAATAGAATTCGCAAACTGCCAAAACAACAATGATAGTACAGCACTGCCCCAAAGTTCTGATAAAATGTAAAATAATGTGTATGTCCAATTTCCTATTAAAGGGATAATCCACATAAATGTGGGGTAAGCTGCTTGCAATGAGTGAATTGTGTCAATATCCATGTGCAAAGACCCTATGAAAGGATAAATACAATAAGGATAAAGACCAAAAAACACTAAAAATGGCAATGCCGTCACATAGAACAAACCTTCTCGATTAAAAATATTAGCAGCTCGTGTATAGAGAACCATAAACAAAACAGCAGAAGCTGTTACGCCGATTCCCTTAGCGAAAGATAGACTTTCCGCTCCAGCTCCAGGAGAGTTGACTAAAATAGCATCTTTTGTATCTCGAAGCACCGTATAGATGAAGAGAATACAAAACATCATAATGCCCATAGGAAGGAATTTTTTTAGTTCAAAGGAATGTATTGGCCATAGAAGCTTTCGCAGACCAGTAAATTCTTCATTGTTTATTTCTTTTGTTTTACTCATAATAAATGTACCTTTAATTAACTTAAAATATCTACAAATTTTTAAAACAAAAACCCATACAAAAAGTATTCTTTTTGTCTAAGATTTTGATTTATGTCCATATAAATCTAATTAAGAATATATTAAAAATCAAGTACATCTTGTTCGATTCAACAAAAGAAATGGCTTATATCCCATTAGATGACGAATTGAAGACCAAGGGTAAAGCTGCCGTTGATGTCATCGGTGGTCGTGCGGGTAAAGCTGGTGGTGCCTTTGTTCAAAACATGCTCTTGATTGCTTTTGCTACAAAAGATGTCGTATCGATTGCGCCCCTAACTTTTGGTGTCTTTGCGATTGTTGGAGTTGCATGGTTGTATGCAGTAAAAGTATTGTCCGTAAAAGTTAACGCGGCGGCTGCAAAACAACACATGGGTTCTGTATAAAAACAGCCCTAATTTTTCTTGAAACACCTTACCTTTATTAGAAGGTAGGGTGTTTTTTTATGTGAATCTTTTGCAATTCTTTTTAATTCTATGTATATTACCACTTATTATTTTTATGGAGCATGCGCAAAACAAGGGCGAAGATGAAGGAGTGTATGCTTTATACATGACTGAATCTAAGACCCGCGGTTTTGTGATATGATACGTAAAAAGAATAAGTGGTATGGCGCGCTCGTAGCTCAGGTGGATAGAGCACAAGATTCCTAATCTTGGGGTCGGAGGTTCGAGTCCTCTCGGGCGCACCACGCTTCGCCCTTACGGGCTACGCGTGGCACAGCCACGTGTGGCCGGTTAGGCCGAAGCAGTGTCCGGCGTACCCCGGATTAAATCCGGGGGAAGACGGACTGGTAAAACAACTCTAAGCAAAAACAAGCAATCTAAAATTATGTGGTACGTCTATATTATTCGCAGCATTTCATCTCCGCATCAAGAATATACAGGAGCTACAGCTAATCTTAAACAACGTCTTTTAGACCATAACAGTGGAAAGTCAATTCATACTTCTAAATTCACTCCTTGGCAATTACTTTGGTATTGTGCATTCTTAGATAAATACAAAGCTCTTGAGTTTGAAAAATACTTAAAATCACATTCAGGTCGTGCTTTTGTTAAAAAACATTTTTGATGCGCCCTTATGGTCTTCTGGCAACTGCATCACCCGGAACTCGAAGAACGTAGAGGCAAAAGGCGGACTATTATACCCTCTTACC
The DNA here is from genome assembly GCA_016869935.1 of Alphaproteobacteria bacterium. GTDB lineage: Bacteria > Pseudomonadota > Alphaproteobacteria > UBA7879 > VGCX01 > VGCX01. The sequence continues at coordinate 2,595 of VGCX01000084.1, read as the reverse complement.
TCTATGTCTTATCTTTTTTTCCATAAAATACAGTCCCCCACGCAAGAGGATGAGAAAAGTGCAAAAAGGTCATCGTCAAATAAATATACCGAAGATCAGATGCCATCGAAAATATAAATAAAGCACCCATTAAGGAAAGACCTGCAAGGTTCATAAAAATTAAAGGGACGGCATAAGTAGAATTTCTTCGAAAATACAAAACCCCTAGAATTAAATAGATAAAAATAAGAGGCACATAATAAATAAAGCGGGTTGCTTCTTTAAGAAAATAAAGAACCCTCTCAAATTTTTTTAACGTATGCTTAATAAGGGGTGGCAGTGCATCAACACTTTTTAATTCATCCAAACTTTTTACTGGAGAATTGTAAACCATCGTTTTCCAAACAGCTGCACGATGCCTTAAGTAAAGCAAAGGATGATTTTTTACAGCTTTAAACCAAGTATTCCAGACAATGTCTCTCTCTTCAGGAATTTCACCTTGGATCAAAGATCCCTTCTCGCTCCATCCAACTAATAATTCATCTACTCGGAAGGGAGAGTACATCTCTTTAACTTTCTGGAACGAGTAGTGGTGATTTTTTTGAACAAAGTCTGGCAATAGATCTTCATTAAGCCGAACACTAATACCGGCCAAATCAAATAGCTTAACCTTTTGCCAAGAATGACTTTCACTGACCCCTGTTGTAAAAACCCTTTTGACTAAATAATCCCCTCCCGTAATACTGGCCCAAATACAGAGACTTACTAAAGTCTTAGTCCATATAGAACGACCAAGTCTTATCTGTGTGGCAACCCAGAATGCCATAATAGGCAAAACAAAAACCGCTTGATACTTAACTCCTGTTCCAAAGAACAGAAGAAACCAAATACCTATTTTAGTCCCAAGAGCAAGAGGTTTGTTTTGTAAATGTGAAGATGTTAAAAGTGCAGCCACACATAAGTAAGAAAAACAAAATCCAACATCTTTCCATATGGCACCTGAGTAAAAAAGAATATGAGGGACGAGAGGGATGAATGGAATAATAATTGCAACTTTCTTGTCATTAAAAGATCTTAGGAAAATATAAGTACTAAAAAAAAGAAGCACTTGATAGGTCAGGAAAATAGGTTCAGGCCCCTGCCTCCAACAAAGCCAAAGGCGCCAATACATTGACATAAGAGGGGGATGATGGTCGCTATAATACCCAGAAATAGCTTGCGCCAGCTGGCCTTGCGCATCAGGAGACATAAAGCCCGGCCAAAAGAAAAATATCACACCCCCTGCGATTATGCATAAAAGAAGGCATAAAAAATGATAGTACTTAATGGGTAAATTATTCATGGGATAAAATATTCCTTACAGCATCCAAAAGATTTTTATGTATTTTTATAGGGTTGTAGTTTTCTAGTTCGATTTTTTGGAGGGTTTGCTCTCCCTTGCCCGTTAGGACAAGGTGTCGATGAATACCACACTTAAAAGCAGGAATTATGTCCCTTAAATCATCACCAATCATGTGCGCCCTTTCTGGATTGGCTTTAGTCAGGGCCAAAGCTTCTTCAATCATTCCGGGATTGGGCTTTCGCCTATGGCTTGGTTGATCTGGATGGTCAGGGCACATGATAATGTGATCAACATGAGCCTCTGCTTTTTTCAATTCATTTTTCATATAACCATGAATATTTTCCAGATCTTTTTCACTATAAAGGCCACGACCTATACCCCCTTGATTCGTTATGATAATTACTGGAATATGAGCTTGATTTAAAAGCTTAATAGCCTCGATACTCCCAGGTTCAAAGATAAACTCTTCCGGTTTTTTAACATAATCCTTTCGGTCAACATTAATAACACCATCGCGGTCAAGAAGAACAAGAGAGTTAGGTGTCATGACTTTTCAGGAATAAGCTTATCTGATTCTGTTTCAATAACTTGTTCAAGGGTTTTCATAAAAACATCTTGCGCAAGGCCTACAGGAATAGGGGAAAGTATTTTGACCCGAATAATTCCCGGGTACTTAACAAATCCTCGTCTTTTCCAATAAAGACCTGAATTTAATGCTACAGGCACAACGGGTACGTTAAGATACTTATAAAGCGTATAAATCCCCCTTTTGTAAGGAATTTTTTCCCCAATAGCTGTTCTGGTTCCTTCTGGAAAAATAACCAGAGGGCGGCCAGATTCCATAACAACTTTTGCCTTTTCCACCATAGATCTTAGGGTATCTTTTCCTCCTTTTCGATCAAGGGGAATCATTTGAGCCTGTTTCATATGGAGACTGATTGGAAACAGAGAGGCAAGCTCTTTTTTAAGCACAAAAGAGGGTTTGGGAAAAATGTGATTAAAAGCGATCGTTTCCCAAGCTGATTGATGTTTGGATGCAATAATAAAAGGTACCTTTGGTAGGTTTTCCAAACCATCAATACGGTAGTGTATTCCTATGAATACTTTTAAAAACCAAGAAGCTGTTTTGGACCATACTTTTGGAATAAACATTATATGGTGCGGAAGAAAAGTAAAGGGCAATAAAAAAATGGCGAAAAGAATCGTCATAATCCACAAAACAATATTGAAAAGAAAAGAGCGAAGCAGAATCATGGCACGACATATTTAAGAGC
>VGCX01000083.1 GCA_016869935.1 Alphaproteobacteria bacterium | reverse complement strand
TAAAGCGTTGGTAGAAAAAGCGATGGCTGCTTTTGAAAGTCAGTCTTCGTGGATGCATGATGTCCTTGAGGAGACCCTTCGTGTTTTGGGTGATTCACTTCAAGTAAAGCTAGGATCTTTAGCCCAACCTTTGCGGGTTGCGTTAACAGGATCTACCATTTCCCCCAGTATTTTTGAGGTGATGGAAGTTTTAGGCAAAGAAAAAAGCCTTGAACGATTAAAAGCTTTTGCTAAACCGTAACCTGACAAAGAATTAGAGCATGATCATGAAGAAAAAAAGAATTTCTATTCAAGCGATTAATGACAATAAGCCCCCAAAGATTCGTCAAACAAACAAGGTTTTGGGTTGGGTTTTTCTTGTTGGAATTTTAATCGCAGGCATTTATTTTGCTTTTTAATAAAAATTTCTCTCCCTCTTTAAGTTTTGCATCATGCCCCCTTTTATTAAGGGAAATAAAAGGATAATACTAAGTTCAACATTTTAAATTGTTGCCCTTAACATGAAAAAACCTTTTACAAAACCTCCCTCGACGATTGGGGAGCAAATTACGCTTTTAGAGTCCCGTGGGATCATGGTTGACGACAAAGAAACAGCAGCCCATGCCCTTCATTATATTGGGTATTACAGGCTATCTGGCTATACTCATTATTATAAACAGGATGAAAATTCATACCTGCCCGATACAAATTGGCATCAAGTCGTTCAGCACTATAAGTTTGATCGAGAGCTAAAGCGATTGTTGTTTGAGGGAATCGAGCAAATTGAAATTGCCCTTCGAAGCATTATGACAACCTTTATGACCAATTACTATGGGGCTTTTTGGTATCAAGAAAAAAATAGTTTTATCACGCATATCAATACCAAACCCTTTAATGTTGTTGAATTTATCGAAAAGGCTATCAAAGAAACAACCGTTGATCGAAAAAATAAAGACATTTTTTTAAAACACTATTATGAAACTTATTCCTTCCCTACCCTTCCCCCCAGCTGGATCATGATGGAAACTATTCCCATGGGGACTGTTTCAAAAATCCTGAGTTTTTTGACTTTTGAAAACCGTAAGGCTATTGCCCTTTTTTTTAATGTCCAGGAACGTGCTTTCGTTTCTTGGATCCGCGCATTAACGCACCTTAGAAACCTCTGTGCGCATCATGCTCGGGTTTGGAATCGCACTTTTATGATTCGCCTACTTCCTGATACACACTATGCTGTTTGCCGAACACCAGAGTTTTATGAGGGGAAGTTATTTCCTTATCTTGGTATTATTGACATTCTTTTGAAAACAATTGACCCCGAAAATAGGTGGATAGCCCCGATCAAAAACCTTTTGAACCGCTTTGATCATCCGTATGCCGTCGATATGGGTTTTTCAAAAAATTGGGAGATAGACATTTTTAACCTATAAATATAGGTTAAGGTTTAAAAAAATTATCATTCATTCTTTATCTATTTTAGGGTGGCCAATATGAAGAACCGATTGAATGGCTGATGATTTTTCATCCATTGGCAAAATCCCAACAAGCGGAGAAATACGTTTGATAATGTTGCCAGCAATGGGGGCGGAGGTCCATCCTCCCGTTGAAAAACCAAACGTTTCTTTAATTCCCTTCGGTTCATCCAACATAATCAAAATGACATAACGGGGTTTAATCATAGGAAAGGCCCCAACAAAAAGGGCACGATGACAATTTTTACTAACATAACCTTTCCCAGATGTTTTATTAGCCGTGCCTGTTTTTCCCCCAACCAAATACCCATCTGCATCCCCTTTTTTACCCGTCCCTTCCTTAACAGAAAGGTGCATCAATCGACGCATTTTTTCAGAGGTATTAGAAGAAATAACACGATGCTCAGGACTATCTTTGCTGCCACCCAAAATAAGCGTTGGATTTCTTAGGATCCCCCCATTAACCATAGAGGCAACACCATTAATCATCTGGAGAGGGCTAATGGCAACACCATATCCATAGGAAATAGTGGCTGCCCCCACATCCCCCCAACGTGTCGGGGCAAGAGGTTTTCCTGTTTCTGGGAGCTCTAAAGGCATTGGCTTCAAAAGTCCCATTTTCTCTAGAAATTCTCTTTGTTTTTCCGGTCCCACATCAAGGGCCATTTTCACAGAGCCAATATTAGAGGAATACATAAAAATCTCTGGGACTGAAAGCCAACGATTTTTTGCATAAAAATCTTTAATTTTATATTTTCCAACTTTAAATTCTTTTGATGTATCATACCCGCTATTAAGATTTATTTTTCCTGAATCTAGTGCCATAGCAAGGGTAAAGATTTTAAAAACAGACCCCATTTCATAAATTCCAAGGGTGCTACTGTTAAAAATAGCATTGCCATCTGGTTTTAGAGATTGGTTCGGGTCAAAGTCTGGAAGAGAAACCATCGCAATAACTTCACTTGTTTCTGTATCAAGAATAATCCCACTGGCTCCAATCGCCTTAAACTTTTCCATACCATTTGCCAGTTCGTCATAAAGAATATGCTGCACACGCACATCCAAGGAAAGATGAACACTAGAATCATTTTCTCTTAAAGACTGATCGAAATATTTCTCGATGCCCGATATGCCGTTGTTATCAACATCCGTAAACCCAACAACGTGAGCAGTCAGCTTATCATAAGGATAAACACGCTTTTCTTCCCGTTGAAAATAAACCCCAGGAAGCCCTAGCCCATTAATGGCCTCTTGCTGTTGCGGTGTAAGATTTCTTTTAATCCACACGAATGTTTTACTGGTCGAAAGCTTTTCAAAAAGGGATTGATAAGAAAGGTTTGGAAAAAGAGTCGACAGTTTAACCGCTGCCTCTTCAACATTTAGAATATCTTTTGGGTTAGCATAGGCCGAAGATGTCGTCAGCGTTGTTGCAAGAATATTACCATTCCGGTCTAGGATATTTCCTCTGCCAATCAGCGTCGTTGGAAATCTTTTTGCATGACGCCCCTCTTCTGCCGAATGAAGAACCATTAAATGGGTAATTTTTCCAATAACAAAAATAAACCCAATAATGATCCCAATCAATAAAACGATCGAGCGCTGATGCGCTTGCCTGGTTTCTGTGGTCTCTAGACTTTGAAAAAGCCGATCATCCCGAGGCCAAGAAGTTGATGCACCATAAATCACGTTGCGATAGATCCCTCTTTTTTACGCGCAACAATAATTCGATCTGGCCCTTTGTGTTGGCGAGAAGCTACAAGCGTTGGGAATGTTTGATAGGAAGCCACTTGATAATGAGCAATCGACCGGAGCTGCAAATGTTTATTATTCAGTCCCTGCAGTCGTTTGGGTTGATTGAGATACCCCCACTCTGCCTTTAAAATATGAATTGTTTCATTGGTGTTGATGATCTGCCGATTGATGCCTTGCATTCTTTGTTCGAGATCTAGCACCTGATGCTTTATATGATAAATAACGCCCCCTAAGAAGGTGCTTAGAAGGAAAGTCAAAGCGGTAATATTCCGTAAAACTGATGAAGTCATTTAAGAATTTCCTTTAACCGCCCATCTTAATTGAGCGGATCGAGCCCGTGGGTTTTGATCTACTTCTTCCTTGGACGGCAGAAGCGCTTTTTTAGAAAAATCCACAAAGACCACGTCACGAGAATCCGTCGCATCTAGGAGGGAGGACACATACCTAGAGGCCCGCGGTCTATTGTGGGAATTGTTGCGTATAAAATTTTTCACCATACGATCCTCTAGAGAATGGAAAGTTACAACGACAAGGCGTCCATGGGGGGCAAGGACATTTTTTGCCGCCTCCAAGCCTTTGCGCAGTTCTTCCATTTCATCATTAATAAAAATACGAATCGCTTGAAATGTTTTCGTTGCTGGATCAGTTTTGTCTTGTGGTTTTTTAGGGCCATAGACACTGTAAACGGCCTCCCTAAGATCTGTTGTTGTTTTAAGGGGGGCTGTTTGGCGTCTTTGAACAATTGCACGAGCAATCGCCCTTGACTTTGTTTCATCGCCATAAGACCACAAAATGTTTGCAAGATCTTTTTCCGCCAAAGTATTAACAACATCTGCAGCTGTTTTTCCTGTCTTAGACATCCGCATGTCTAAAGGTCCTTCCTTTTGGAACGAAAAACCACGATGTGCTTCATCAAGCTGAGGCGATGAAACCCCAAGATCCAAGACGACCCCGTCAACTAAACCGAGATTGCGCCTTTTGATCTCTTGGTCCATAGTCCCATATGTCCCATGAATAAGCACAAGGCGATCCCCATACTTCTTTTTTAGACCCTCCCCCCGAGCAATGGCATCGGGATCGCGATCAAAGGCAATAACACAGTGTGATTTTTTGAGGATACGTTCTGTATATCCTCCGGCGCCAAAGGTCCCATCAATATAGGTTCCTTTTTCATTGGGCGCCAGCGTGTTCATAACAGGGTCAACCATGACGGGAATATGTTTTGGAGTATTATTGATTATGTCCATATTCCCCTCCCTTAAGCCTTAGACTCGTCCGTTTTAAGTTTTATGGTTGCCCTTTTATCATGAACACGTTGACGTGCTGTTTGCTGATGCTTGGCAAAAGCATCAGGATTCCAAAGTTGGAATGTCGTACCCCGTCCCACAAAAGCGACGCTATCGTCTAAATGGGCATGGGTTTTTAAATCCTCTGGTAAAATAATGCGCCCATCACTGTCAAAATTCAGCTGATGGGCGTCTGCAAAGATAGTGGAGGCAAAGTCATCTTGATCTTCAGAAAAAAGATCCAGCGTATCGACGCTGTCACTAATGACTTTCATGCGCTGCATACTGAGCCCTTCAATCGCTGGAAGCTTATAAGAACGGAAGGCGATAATACCATTAAAAGCATCTCCAGAAAGGGCATTACGAAATGAAGCCGGAACAGAAACCCGTCCCTTCTTATCGATCTTATTCACATAAGTTGACAAAAATAATGTCATTTGCTTCATCCTAAATGCTGAACTTCCACACAGCACACCTCGGATGCTTGAATGGAAAAGCATCCTTCTTATATGGGATATCATGGGATTTTATGGGTGTCAATGGGAAAACACTGTTGTTTTTAAGGAGATTTCGATAAGTTATTGATAAGTATTGAATAATATTTATCAATAAATAAAGAATAGAAAAAATAAATGGAAAAATTGTTTGGGAATTATTGGTAAAAATATACGGACACAGTGCCAGAAAATAGGATTTTTGCGATCTTTGAATGCAATAAATTAAGGCTAAATTGCAACACCAGCGAGCGCTTGTTTACTTGTTTCCAAGTTGGCCAGTAAATTTTTGACATCCTCTTCCCTCAGCTTATCAATCGCTTTTGCCATATATTGAAGCAAAGTATTTGTGTACGCCGCCTGAAATTGAATCATTTTTGCCGTCACAACAGGCACAAAAGCATATTGCCAATATTGGGGCCCAATCATTGTTGAAAAGTGGGAAAATTTTTGAACATCCACATTGCGAGGCATGACCCCTACTAAGTTATTCGCAATCCCTTGAAGCGCACTTGATATAGACTGCGCGCGAACCGTTGACCCAATTTGACTTGGGGAAGAGGCGGCAAGAATACTAATTTTCATAGAAAGCTGATTCAGGTTTTGCTTTAACATTACGCGTTCTTTACTTCGAAGAGCCGCAAACCCAAAAACTGTTTGTGCATCGCCAAGAACGCCATTCCCGCCCCCAGGGGCCGCAGGTGTTCCAGGCGCCCCGCCTCCACATTGCGTTAAAAGGAAAGGTAAAAGCGCCAAAATACCAATGATTTTCATAGAGTTGTACTTCATGATGTTGCCATCGCTTGTTGAAGCTGATTCGTAACAGCTGCTAAGGTATTTTTCATCTTCTTCATATCGTCTTTGCTCATGTAGGGAAGAATTTGCAATATGTACTGGGGCACAAGACTTAAGTAAGAGGCCTGTAAGCTAATAAGCTCGCTAATAAGGTCAAACTGGATCATATTCCAGGCATTTTGCATCCCAAAATTGGTCGGCATACTGGCAGCTGTAAAAAAATCT
>VGCX01000082.1 GCA_016869935.1 Alphaproteobacteria bacterium | reverse complement strand
ATGGAAAAAGATGCTTGGGCCATTCGTCGCCTTCTTGAATCATCAGAGCTTTATCGGCACAACTTTTCTTTGCAGCTCAATCGTCTTGTGAAAACGCTTTTGAAATCCCATTGTTATTATCAGCAAAGCCGTGCAAAAAAATCGATGCTGACTTAGAGCATCGCCATGGGAGGCAGTTTGTTTATATGTGATAATAGAGGGGGAGAGCTTTTAAAACCCCTTTTCTTCCATCCAACGATTATCGAGAAACTTTGTAAGGTAGTTACGAATAGAATCAGGTAGAATAATAACGCACGCTTGTCCTTTTTTCAGGCTTTTAGCTGCGTGGAGCGCTGACCATACGGCAGATCCTGAAGATCCCCCAGCGAGCAGTCCTTCCTCACGAATTAAGCGTCTGGCCATTTGGAAGGAATCTTTGTCATTTACTTTGATATAGTGGTCGACCAAGTGATTTTCCAAAACATCAGGGAAAAAGTCATAGCCAATGCCTTCAACATGATACGAGTGAACGTCTGTCCCGCCTCCTAAAATAGAGCCATAAGGGTCAACACCCACAATTTGAATCGACGGTTTTAATTCCTTAAGGCGTTTGGCGATCCCTGTAATAGTTCCCCCCGTTCCAGCCCCTACAACAACCATCTCAAGGCTATCCCCAAGATCGTCCCATATTTCTTGCGCTGTATATTGATAGTGGGCACCAGGGTTACCTGGATTTTTGTATTGGTCCAAAATATGCGAATTGGGGATTTCTTTTTGAAGACGCTTTGCAACGCCAATATGGCTTTCAGGCGAATCCCATGCTGCTTCTGTGGGGGTGCGGTAAATAGTGACCCCTAAAGCTTCCAACACCACGTGTTTTTCATGGCTCATTTTTTGGGGCATTGTGACAATCACTTTATAGCCCTTCACGGCCCCTGCCAGGGCTAAGCCAATGCCCATATTACCAGAGGTTGCTTCAATCAAGGTATCGCCGGGTTTAATCCGTCCCTGGCGCTCTGCTTCTTCGATCATCTCAAGCGCGGCACGATCTTTTACAGACCCCCCCGGATTAAAATATTCACACTTTGCATATAAAGAACAAGGAAGGTCAGCCCCTATACGATGAAGGCGAATCAAGGGTGTTTTTCCAATGTCATCAAGAACGGTATTTAGAATCATTACTACTTACTACTTTACTATTTCTGACTCGTTGTAGCAATTTATGACCCCAAATTCAAGAAGAATAAAAAAGGCGGTCGCCTGCTCGTAAGGTGGTAATATTTCTTTCCAGAAAGGGCAATAAGTGGTAATATTTATTACCAGTTGGATGATCGAATCTGATCAATACCTAAAGCCACCGTACAAGTTTTTGGACCAAAGAAGGGTTGTCTTTTTGCTTAAGGCATAATGTCTTTTGATCAGTACACTTTGTAGATTCAACAACTTTATATTCGCCCACGTCGCAGTCGATTTGAGAAGCGCCCCCACATCCATGTGTCCCTGCTTTATTAGTGCAGTCGTTTTGCCCTTTAAGGGCAGAGCCATAGCATTTGCAAAATACACCTTCTGTTGGGTTCATTTCATCGCAATCAGGCAGGGCATCTCTAGGGTCGCCTCCGCTTGCAAGGGGAGCAACCGATAAAAGGGTTGAAAGAATAAAGGCTTTTTTGCAATAAGACATAGCTATTCCCTATATTATTTTTTCTTTCAGAATAACATAAAATCGTTTCTTTAGGCTAAAGCTTTTTTCTGATGCTCTAAGAATCCATCTTTTTGAAAGTTTTGTGTGAGTTCTTGAAACAAATCATGCCAATTCAGCCTTGCTTTAAGCCGCAAAAACACAGAGCCAAGCCCAACGGCTACCCGGTCCATAAAGACAAAGGTCCGCGGGGGTGTTGCACCCCCCAGTGCTTTGAGCTTTTCATGGATAACTTTTGCAATCCGTTGACCTTCTTGACTGTTAAGTTCGGGGTGAATAAAGCGCACCTGGTCATCCAGAAGGGGGTCATACAAATACGTTGCCCAAAGATTCAGGGTTTCAATCAATTCGAAAGAAAGATTTTGAAACCCCCAGAGTTCGTAGGCTTCGGCAGCTTTCTTTTGGTTCTTGTGCTTTAAGGCATCGTAAAGGATTAAAATGCCCTCAACGAAGGAGGGTTCAAAAATGCGCACACAGCCAAAATCTAGAAGGTTAATTTTTTGACCATCAGGAGTGGCTGTATAATTCCCAAGATGCGGATCCCCGTGCAGTAGCCCTGCTGTATAAAGGGGCGTATACCAAGCCATAAAAAGGGTTTTTGCTAAATGATTGCGGGTCGATTCGTCTGCTTCTTCAAAATGGGTGAGGGGGTATCCTTCTACCCATTCCATCGTTAAAAGGTGCTGGGTAGAGCTGGCAGTGTCTACAGTAGGAACAACAACGAAGGGCTGATCTTTTAACAGTTCTTTGAAGGATTGTAAAAACCGTGCTTCACGGCAATAGTCTAGCTCTTGCCGAAGGTGCGTTGCAATTTCATCAAAAACTTCCTCTGTTTTGATGGATTTTTGAGATTGCTCATAAACTTTTAGTAACAATTTCAATTGTTGAAGATCCGCCTCTATAACAGATGACATGTCTGGATATTGAATTTTGACAGCAAGGTCTTTTCCTTGCAAATCCATTGCCTTATGCACCTGCCCAAGAGATGCAGCATGACGCGCTTCTTTTTCAAAGGATCCAAAACAGGATTCCCACCCATCGCCCAGCTCTGCCTTCAGACGGCGCTTCACAAAAAGCCATCCCATAGGCGGGGCTTTGGACTGAAGCGACGATAAAGCTTCAACGTAGTCTGACGGCAGCATATCAGGAATCGTTGATAAAATTTGACCAACCTTCATCAAAGGCCCTTTGAGTCCCCCGAGGGTTTCTGTGAGGGCACGAGCTTTCGATGCATCGTCATCTTTGTGCCATAGAAATTTTGTCGCCAACGTTCCCAGTGACGCTGTTGTTTGAGCGTGGCGCTTGAGCCGGTGCAATAAATCTGTATCAAAAGGCATAATAGGCCTAATACTACGTGATTTTCAGGAAAAGGGTAAGGGAAATATGGGATGAAATTTTAAGGGACAAATGAATATTCATTCACTACACCAAATGTGCAAATGTCATTTTGGTGTAGTAAGAAATAGTAGTGCAATGGTTAAAAAATTGATCCAAAAATGCTCTTTAAAGGTTGTGTATAAGAAAAAGTTTCACTACACTAAATTGCATAATGTCATTTTGGTGTAGTCATGAGACCTTTTATAGGACGTCATTTAGAACTTGAAAAATTAAACAGCTTGTCCCAAAAAGCAACAGCAAGTCTTGTTGTTATCAGGGGGCGTCGACGCATTGGAAAAAGTCGACTCATAGAAGAATATGCAAAAGATAAAAAAACATTTAAGTTTATTGGACTTCCCCCAACAGAAAGCCCAAAAGATCAAAAAGACGAATTTGCTTGGCAGCTAGAAAATCAAATAAAAAAGCCTGTTATAAAAAAAGAAGATTGGAATGATTTATTCTTAGAATTATCAAAACATACAAAGACAGGAAGAGTTGTTGTTATCTTTGATGAAATTTCATGGATGGGGGATGATTTATTCCTTGGAAAACTTAAAACAGCTTGGGACGAGTGGTTTAGTAAAAACCCTCGCCTTACCTTTATTCTTTGTGGGTCTGTTTCTTCTTGGATTGATGAAAATATTTTATCAAGTACAGGGTTTGTTGGAAGAATCTCTCTTGTATTAACGCTTCGTGAGCTTTCTCTTAGAGAAAGTAGTATCTTTTTAGGGAACATGTCTTCTTACGAAAAATTCAAGATTTTATCGGTGACAGGGGGCATCCCCCGCTATCTTGAAGAAATAGATCCAGGAAAATCTGCTGATAAAAATATTATGGATCTTTGCTACAATCCGTCTGGACTTTTGTATTATGAGTTTGAACAGATATTTTCTGATTTATTCTCTCCAAAAAACAAAACATATCGAATGCTTTTAGAGTCTATAGTGGATGGATCTTTGAGTCCTCAAGAGATTTTTGAAAGGTTGGATCTTAATAAAGCTGGATACTTTTCTGATTGTTTGAGTGATCTTGAAGTTGCAGGATTTATAGAACGAGACTATACCTGGCATCTTAGAAGTGGGAGACGGTCAAAATTAAGTCATTATAGGCTTATTGATAACTATGCGCGGTTTTATCTGAAGTATATTTTTCCTTATAAGGATCAAATCAAAAAAGGAGTACTTCCTTCTATCAATTGGGAAGCCATTATGGGCCTTCAGTTTGAAAATCTTGTTCTTAATAACAGAAATCTTCTGATAGAAAGATTAGGGATCAAAGAGATTATCTACGAGAATCCATATTTTCAGAAGGCATCGGATCGTCGTATAGGGTGTCAAATTGATTACCTGGTTCAAACACGATTTAATATTCTCTATTTGTTTGAAGTAAAGTTTTCAAGAAGACCTATTGGTGTTGAGATTATAGAATCTATCGAACAAAAGATAAAAGCATTAGCATTACCCATGTCAGTTAAACCCATTCTTGTGCACGTGAACGGAGTAACAGAAGATTTAGAAGACAGACGTTATTTTGCAAACATAATAAGTTTTGGAGAGTTTTTTGCTTAAGTCGACCGTGACGTGAGCGCAGCAAAAAGATATAATTCTTTTGGGAATCTTTGTTTAAAAATATTGCGAAAGAAAGTACGAATAGGATACCTAGTTTTGTAGCATTGAAGGATAAAATTTCTAGCGATGCCTTTTATCCATCGATCTTGTTGTTGATATGAATCGGAAATAGACGATAAGACAAGAAGCAAAACAATGCTTAATCCATATTGATGTTTATGGGCAAAGCGCAAAGTGGGATCAAAGACAATGGCTTCTCTTAAATACTGAGCGATTGCGGTGACATCCTTTTTTATGTCTTTGTGATCCATTAGGATAGGATATCAAAGATCTAATGTCAAAGTTGATGGGTTGACTTTCTGGGTGGGCTGATCTTATAAAGACAAGTATTTGTGAGCTATGTGCGTTTACATGGCTGTATGACGGAGGTTATTCATGAAAAAAATAATGACATATATTTTGCTAGGTTTATTAGTTCCTATGACTGGTTTTTGCACAGAAGAACGTAGGCCTGATTCTAAATCTCCAGTGAAATCACCCCTATCAAGATATGGGGCGCGTAACGGCGTTGGTGCTGCTCTTGCGGCCATCGGAGAAACAGAAGAGAAGGGAGATGATGGCGATACTGATGTACCAACAATCCGATCTATTCTTCCTCGTCAACCTCAGGAGCAAGCATGGCCTCTTATGGAGTCCCTTGTAACGATTGTTATTCATAATGGCCTTTCTGTAGCATTAGAATTTCTAGGATATGATGAAGTCGAAGGAACTATTTGGGACAAACATCCCTCCCCTAGAATTATAGACTTTGGTGCGACTAATCAGTTTAAGGCTTCTGGCAAAAGAAGAGCTGGCGCTACACCCCTTGGTCCAAAAGGCACTGCAAAGTACAGAGCAGAAGATGGTTCCTTTGAGATTTTGTTGCATTGGGCAGATCCAGCACCAGAATCCCTATATACGCTTACCTTTTTTAATACAGATGTAGAATCAATTACGTGTCTTCCTTCTATTTCTGGACCACGGGAGATTACATTTGATTTGCAACCGCTTGGATAGTTTTGTTGAGGTGAAATCCTTTTGCTCCTGGTTTTTTTGCTGTGTGTTGGGTTGCCTGCGCTAATTCTCCACCTCGTCAAGCCATGCTGTAGCTCGCAGAATATATGGGGTAATTGATTGATTAGTCCGTCTTCGCCCCGTTGGGGCTACGCCGGACACTGCTTCGACCTAACGGTCTACTTTGTGGCTGCGCCACGCGTAGCCCGTAAGGGTGAAAAATAATAAAACTTACTGTCTTAACCAGTCCGTCTTCGCCCCGTTGGGGCTACGCCGGACACTGCTTCGACCTAACGGTCTACTTTGTGGCTGCGCCACGCGTAGCCCGTAAGGGTGAAAAATAATAAAACTTACTGTCTTAACCAGTCCGTC
>VGCX01000081.1 GCA_016869935.1 Alphaproteobacteria bacterium | reverse complement strand
AGTTCTCGATTATCTGAGCCAGGAAATGGACGGCCAAAGCTTTGACTTTATTAAAGAACCATTCCACGGATCTAAGCACGTTCCTGACCAAAAAGGTCGGGTGGAATGGGCAATCACTTGGCACCCCAATGGCCAGAGCTTTTTAAGATCCTATTGCAATACAATCCCGACTCCGCTGGGGGGCACCCATGAAACAGGATTCCGCCAAGCGATTGTTAAAAGTTTTCGGGACCTCGGCGAACTGACAAAAAACAAACGCGCTTCAAAAATTACCGCTGATGATATTCTAGAAAACAGCAGTGGAATTTTGTCCGTGTTCATTCCAGAGCCGGAGTTTCAAGGGCAAACAAAAGAAAAACTATCTTCCCAAAAGGCTTCCAAACTGGTTGAGTCTGTTATTAAGGATCAACTTGATCATTGGCTCAGCACCCATATGGAGGCAAGCAACCAACTGTTGGACTTTTTCATCGAAACGGCGGAAGAACGCCAACGCCAAAAAGCCTCCCGCGAAGCGAACCGCAAATCGGCAACCCAACGCCTGCGTCTTCCAGGGAAGCTGGCCGATTGCACCCAACGAACCCGCGAAGGCACAGAAATTTTCTTGGTCGAAGGAGATTCCGCCGGCGGATCCGCGAAACAAGCACGGAATCGATCGACCCAAGCGGTGTTGCCCTTGCGAGGAAAGATTCTAAACGTCGCCAGCGCAACCCTTGATAAAATGCACGCAAATCAAGAAATTAACGACTTGCAACAGGCCCTTGGGTGCGGCATCCGCCAAAATTACCAAGAAGACAAGCTGCGGTATGATCGTGTTATCATTATGACCGATGCAGATGTGGACGGCGCCCATATTGCGGCCCTTTTGATGACCTTTTTCTTTCGAGAAATGCCAAACCTTATTGCAAACGGGCATTTATACTTGGCGAAACCGCCCCTCTACCGGCTGACGCACGGGGGAAAGTCTTTGTATGTTTATAGTGATGATGAAAAGGACGCAGCGCTCAAAGGACCTTTTGCAAACAAAGGAAAAATCGATATCAGTCGTTTTAAAGGCCTTGGGGAAATGACCCCTCAACAACTCCGCGACACCACCATGAGCGGTGAACAACGCGCCCTCTACCGCGTCCACCTTGAGGATCTAGACGGTCAAGATGTTCAATCCTTGGAAAATTTTGTTGAAGACCTAATGGGAAAACGCGTCGAACCCCGCTTCCACTTCATCCAAACCAACGCCCAATTTGCTGAAGAGCTGGATGTTTGAGGATTCTTTCTTCGCGAATATTAGTTGCATTTTGCCATATTAAGTGCTATTTATTAACATAATTGTTAACAAAAAAGACTTAAAATGGCAAATACTAGACATATTGAACGTTTAGAAAGTCAAGGAAAACTTTTTGTAACACGTCAGGAACTGACAGGAGACAAAGCTCTTTCCTCTTCTTCGCTAAGGGTTATGGTTCACAGATTAAAAAAAGCTGGAAGACTTGTTTCTTTGGGAGGAGGATGTTATTTAATTGTGCCTCATTTGTACAAGAAAGCAGGCGCTCCCCCTATTGAATGGTACCTAGATGATTATATGAAATTTTTAAAGATCAACTATTACGCAGGCCTACTAACAGCTGCTGCTTATCATGGGGCGTCTCATCAAGCCCCACAAGTCTATCAGGTGATCGTTGACAAAAAAAGAAAAGCGCTAAAAATTGGAAGATCTCTTATACTGTTTATTTATAAAAATCCTAAGTCTTTCAAGGAACAAACATCTATTCAGCCTTTAACGTCCATAGATGGAACCATTAGCATATCTTCACCAGAAAGCACGGCCTTGGATTTGCTTATGTATGAAAAAAGCGCAACTTCTTTAAATAATATAGCAACAATTATTGCAGAATTGGCCCCAAAACTTAACCAAGACACCCTAAAGCAATTGCTTGAAAAAATACCCCCTACTTATAGCCAACGACTAGGATATATATTAGAAAAAACGTCACAAGACCAAAGCATAACAGGGCCCCTACTGAAAACCATTAAAGACTCTCTAAAAAGCAAAGACGTACGTTATCGGCTATTGCATTCAGCAACAAAAAGATCTAAAACAGATAAAAAAGATTTCAATTGGCATTTAGTTATCAACACTAGCCTGGAGTTTGACACAATATGATTCCCCGCCCGCATCTTCTGGCCTGGCAGCAACAGGCTCCCTAGCCTTTTTTAGAACAAACAGAACAAGACCTTATTATTTCTCGTATTTTAATAGAAATATACAAAAATCCATATTTAGCAGACCATTTAGTTTTTAGAGGGGGCACCGCTTTAACCAAGCTCTTTGCTGGAAAAGCTCTTCGTTATTCGGAAGATATTGACCTCGTTCAAATTCATCCAGGTCCGATTGGTGAAATATTTCAACATTTAGATGATGCTATATCTCCTTGGCTTGGCAAATACCAGTGGAAACAAAGCATTGGGAGAGTAACCTTATATTTTAATTTTGAACCAACAAGCTTCCCAGGAACAAAAAGAAAAATTAAAATTGAGATCAATACACGAGAACATTTTCATGTCTATGACCTTGTCAAAATACCTTACGCGGTTGAAAGCTCATGGTTTAAAGGAGAAACAGCCATCACAGTGTATACCTTAGAAGAACTGTTAGGAACAAAATTGCGGGCCTTGTATCAGCGCAAAAAAGGCAGAGATCTTTTTGATTTATACATGTTCTTAAGCGGATATACGCTGGAGCGAGAAAAAATAATAGGTGCTTTCACAAAGTATATGGCTCATGAAAATAGAACAATACAAAAGACAGATTTTCAAAAAAATTTAAGCCTGAAAATTAAGGATTCCATATTTTTAAACGACATGCAAAATCTTGTTATTCAACCAGAGCTTTATGATATCCAAAAAGCTTATACACTAATAAACGATGCGCTAATTGCTCACCTTCCCTCGATTAATTGACTGACATAGAAAAGGCTTTTTTGATCATAACAATCGCTATTCTTACGACGATAAACAGCTTTTTTGCTATTTATAGTCGTGAGCTCTATAGTTATTTTTACGACGATAAACAGAGTTTTTGCTATTTATAGTCGTAAGGTGTATAGTTATTTTTACGACGATAAATAGCTTTTTTGCTATTAGTCGTCGTAAATTGATCGATAAATGAGGGTTTATTATGTCATTGCCTTTTATTGGCCGCACCCAAGAATTAGAAACTCTTTCTAAGCTTTTCAAGAAGGAGAGCCCTAGTCTTGTCGTTATTCAAGGGCGCCGTCGCATTGGAAAAAGTCGTCTTGTGCAAGAATTTGGGAAGAAGTATGTTTTTTACCAGTTTTCTGGGCTACCCCTAACAAAGGACATGACAGCACAATCGCAGCGCAATGAATTTTCAAAACAGCTTAGCCTTCAAACGGGCCTACCGGAACTTTTTGCAGACGATTGGGGGAAATTATTCTTTCTTCTTTCAGAAAAAATTACAAAAAACCCAACGGTTATTTTATTCGATGAAATTTCATGGATGGGAAGCTTAGACCCCAATTTTTTAGGCAAATTAAAATATGCCTGGGATTTATATTTTAAAACCCATCCACGATTAATCCTTATTCTTTGTGGGTCTGCATCCGCTTGGATTGAAAAGAATATTGTGACCAGCACCGGCTTTATGGGCCGATTGTCCTATAAATTAGTCCTAGAAGAACTTCCTCTAAAAGATGCACAAAAGTTTTGGGGAACGAGGCAGTACATTTCGTCCTATGAAAAACTTAAAGTTCTTTCTATAACGGGCGGCGTGCCCCGATATCTGGAAGAAATAAAGCCAACACTTTCTGCAGAAGAAAATATCAAAGACCTTTGCTTCAGCAAGGGAGGTTTCTTAGTCGACGAATTTGAAATTATATTTTCTGATCTTTTTTCATCTAAATCTCCAACCTATAAAAAAATCGTCCAACTGGTGTCTTCTGGGACAAAATCACTTAAAGAAATTTGTGATGCGCTTAAGATAACCCAAACAGGATATATGAGCGATTGCGTAGAAGATCTTTTAAAATGCGGTTTTGTGGCGCGCGATTACACGTGGAACATCCCGACATCGACCCCCTCTCGACTCAGTCATTTTCGCCTTAGTGATAATTATCTAAGATTTTATTTAAAGTATATCGATAAAAATAAGGATAAAATTAATCGCGGAGCGAGCGTATTTCAATCTCTTGGCGCCCTTCCCGGGTGGGAGACGATCATGGGATTGCAATTTGAAACTTTAGTCCTTAATAATCGTCAGCTCCTTCAACAGCAGCTCCATATTAAAGCTGAAGAGATTGTCCAAGATAACCCTTTTTTCCAACGGCAAAATTCTAAACAAGCTGGGTGTCAAATTGATTATCTCATTCAGACAAAATATAATACGCTTTATCTTTGTGAAATTAAGTTTTCAAAAAACCCCATCCCCCTCTCTATTATTCAAGAAGTTGAGGCAAAAATAAAGGCACTCAACTATCCAAAAGGGTTTTCATGTCGTCCTGTTTTGGTCCACGCCAATGGGGTCCAAGAGTCTGTAGTGGACAGTAATTTTTTCTCAGACATTATAAATTTTAGTGAATTTTTAGAGGAAAAATAGGGCAAAAATAAGGCTCTTATGCAAAACGAGTGGGTAAGAGAGTAGGAAAGTTAGGCAACCCCGCCGCTGGTCATCCTCGCGAACGCGAGGACCCAGCAGACCCCTGATTTAATCAGGGGGCCAAGGTGTTAAAGTATGCAAGATTTTTGATATTAATTTTGTCATGGCTTTTAAGGAATAGTCCCTCGCATGCGCGAGGGCTAATGGGTCCTCTCGTTCGCGAGGATGACAATCGTTGGGGCTTCTCGGCCTACCCTTACTTCAACTGTGGAAACTATATTCCCCAACCACTTTGCCTCAAAAACTACCAAAAATAAATTATTATCCTTGCAATTTGGGATGAACGATTCCAAAATACAAGGATGATACAAAGAGAAATACGTAATACAATTGAAAAAGCTTTGGAACGACAACCGGCTGTCGCCATCATTGGCCCAAGGCAAGTCGGCAAAACGACATTGGCCTTAGACATTGCATCCAAAAGGCCTTCGGTCTATTTAGATCTAGAATCTTATGCGGATCGTAGTAAACTCAAAGATCCTATTTTATTTTTTAAGCAATACGAAGATTCACTGGTTGTTTTAGATGAAATTCATCGAATGCCAGAATTATTCCAGACACTTCGAGGGGTTATTGATCACCAACGACGCCAAGGCAAAAAAAATGGTTGTTTTTTAATCCTTGGATCCGCATCTATTGATTTACTCCGCCAGTCGGGGGAATCTCTTGCGGGACGGATTGCTTATATCAACATGCCTCCCCTTCACGGATTAGAGGTTCCTTTTGAAAGCTTGTCCTGCCTATGGCTCAGAGGAGGTTTTCCAGAAAGCTTTCTTGCAAAAACGGATGATGATAGCTTTTTAATGAGAAAAGACTTTATTCGTACATACTTGGAAAGGGAAATTTTACAGTTTGGCCCCAGAGTTCCCGCAGAAACATTGGAAAGACTCTGGATGATGCTTGCCCATTCTCAAGGAACGATGGTGAATATATCTCAATTGGCATCCAATCTATCTATTGCCTCTAAGACCTTAACAACATACATCGACTTATTATGTGATTTACTTTTGGTAAGGCGTCTTCGCCCATTTTATTCTAATCTTGGGAAGCGCCTTGTGAAAACACCAAAAATTTATATTAGAGACAGTGGGGTGCTTCATGCTCTTCTCGGGATCAAAGATATGGCGTCTCTTTTAGGGCATCCCATTGTGGGGCAAAGTTTTGAAGGGTTTGTGATTGAAAATATTTTATCGATCCTGCCAACGGGTGTACAAGCAAGCTTTTACAGAACTTCAGCAGGAGCAGAAATAGATTTAATTCTTGAATTCCCCAATAAAAAAATCATGGCGATCGAAATTAAAAGCGGGCTCAATGTAAACCCTAGAAAAGGGTTTTATAGCGCTATTGAAGCCCTGCAAACATCCCATAATTTTATCGTCTATAGTGGAAAAGACTCTTATCCCATTGCAAAAAATATTGAAGCAATCAGCCTACCACTCAAGATGCA
>VGCX01000080.1 GCA_016869935.1 Alphaproteobacteria bacterium | reverse complement strand
CTGTTTGGCAAATGCTATGGTTTTCCCTTATGCTGATGCTATTTTTTATTCCTATGGGGCTTTTTATGGGGCCCTTTATTTTGGTTGATTCTTTTTTAAAGGAAGGCCTTCCTTATTATCAGTGGCTTATGTGTTTTGGTTTTTTGACAGGCTTTCATACAGCGCTCTCGTCGTTTTTTATTGGTCGCGGGCATGTAAAACTCATTACGTTTGTAGCAATTTTTGGTAATATTTTAAATCTTCTTTTGGATCTTTTGCTTGTTTTTGGCATTCCTCATATCTTAGACCCTATGGGAACAGCAGGCGCTGCTATTGGAACTGTCATAGCCGAAGGGATCCAAGTTTTCATTTTGTTTGTTGTTTTTTTAAACAAAGAAAATCGCCATGTGTTTAAAACACATGTTTGGCGGTTCAAACCAAAACTTTTTAAAGATTGTTTGCGCATTGGGACACCAAATGCCCTTTCTCATTTAATCACCATGAGCGCTTGGTATGTTATTTTTGCTATTACAGGCCTTACAAGTCCTGAGCATGTAACAGTTTTTCAAATTGGACAAACGATCTTTGTTCTTTTTACTTTTTTGGCAGATGGAATTCAAAAAGGAATTATCGCATTGGCTTCAAATGCTATAGGCGGGGGGTTTTTAAATAAAGTTCCAGAAATCTTAAAATCTTCTATTAAGCTCCATGTTGTTTTAGTAAGTTTACTGGCTATTCCTTTTCTTGTGTTTCCTGAGGTTTTTATTAAGTTATTTCTTTCAGATCAAAATCTTTCGGTGCCTTTGGATGTCATTTTATACCAAGGAACACAAGCGCTTATTTGGGTATGGCTTTTCTTGTTTTGCGATGATTTGGTTTGGATGATTGCGGGTATCTTAACAGCAGGTGAGGACACAAAATTCGTGATGATTATGAACGGGGTTAGCACCTGGTTTTTTGGAGTAGTCCCTATTTATCTTTTTATTTTTAAATGGCACTATGAACCTTCTACTGTTTGGCCTTTGATGTTTGGGTATGGGATCATTAACTGTATCTTTTTCTTTTGGCGTTACTCTAAGGGAAAGTGGAAAAATGTGGTGGTTAGTTAAAAAAAGAACGCCTGAGTTTTCAGGTGCGGTTTTATGTGTGCTTCTTGGAATGGTTTCTGGATGGATTTCTAATTCCGCACCTTCTTTATGGTACCAAAGTCTTTTAAAACCGTCTTTTAATCCACCAAGTTGGGTCTTTGGGCCTGTGTGGACACTGCTTTATATAACGATAGGGATAGTCTTCGGTCTTTTATGGAAACAAAACAAAAAATACTTCTATGCATTTGGTGTCCATTTTATTTTTAACTTACTCTGGTCTCCTTTATTTTTTGGACTTCATCGGATTGATCTGGCCTTGTACGACCTGATTATTTTGTGGATTACATTCATTGTTTTTATGATCACAGCAAGATCTTATTTGAAAATCATCACACTCTTAATCCCTTATGGGCTATGGATCACTTTTGCGCTTGTTCTGAATTTTGAGATTGCTCGTCTTAATATAGGGTTGTAATTTTTAGAAAAATTTAGACATAGGCTTTAGAAGCGTAGGAAGTCCAAGAACCCTTGTAAAATAAAAGAAGCCGCCGCTTTATCAATTTTTTCTGCCCGCTGCTTTCTGGATAAATCAAAATGAATCATAGCACCTTCAGCAGCTTTAGTGGAGAGTCGTTCGTCCCATAAGGCGAGCGGCATATCATAAAGAGACAGAAAATTGGTTGCAAATTGACGGGTTGATTGGCATCTTGGCCCCTCAGTCCCATTCATATTAAGAGGCATCCCAAGAATAATCGCCTGCACGTCCTGCGCATCGATAATATTTTTGATTTCTCGAGCGTTAGGCTTAAATTTTGTGCGTTGAATAGTCGTGTAAGGGCTTGCGACACTGCATCTGGTATCGGATAAGGCAAGACCAATGGTCTTTTCCCCAAGATCGAGGCCTAAGAGGCGCTGATTGACCTTAAGCGTTTCTTTTAAGTTTTGGGGAAGGATGAGAGGCATGGCAGTAAAACGCTCCAGAATTTTTCTTGTAAGGCATTATCCAAAGTATCCATCGTTATATCAATGCCTAGATCCTGAAGGGATGTTACGCTGTATTCTTGAATCCCACAAGGGACAATTCCCTTATAGTGATCTAAGTTGGGATTGAGATTAATGCTAATACCATGGAAGGAAATCCATTTTCGAACACGTAAGCCAATCGCTGCGATTTTTGATTCTCCTTTAAGGGGATGATTGACCCAAATGCCAACACGACCTTCGCGCCTGAATCCCTCCACTTTAAAATGCTGAAGGGTTTGAATGATCCATTCCTCTAATCCCCAAACAAAACCTTTGATATCGGGACACCGTTCTTTCAGGTTAAGCATAAGATAAATCACCCGTTGGCCAGGGCCATGGTAAGTGCTTCGTCCTCCACGATTTGTTTCTAAAATGGGAATTTCCCCATGACCCATAATATCACTGCTTTTTCCCCCCGTTCCAAGCGTATAAACAGGGGTATGCTCTAGAAACCAAACACATTCTTTTGCTTTTCCCTCAAGTATTTGAGCAACCTGATGGTCCATGAAAGAAAGGGCATCACCGTAGGGGATAGCTAAGGAAGATTCTTTAAAGTTTATAATCATTGATCGAATAAAAAGTCTAAAAAGTGGACATGTTCCTCAACGTACGAGGCACGGAGGTGTCCACCATCCATATACATCAGGCTTCCATCGTTTAAGATGTTTTTGCATACGTGTGCATCGCAAAAATGGGGAGTTGGATCAATAATGAATGCGCCCACTGTTTTGGCAATTTCCCTCAAACGTGCATGGACCCTTTTAGAGTACTTATCCCAATCAGCTCTGGGCACATGCATAGAATTATTTTTCTTAGAAATCCCAAGATAATTGCGTTGAAAATATGCTTCAGGATTGTGTCCGTAAGGTTTTGTCAAAATTAAATAAACTTTTTTGCCACTTTGTATAATATCTTTGAGCATATTTTCCAAAGATTTCATTGTTTTTTCGAACCCAGCATTAGTTCCTAAAAAATCTATATGATCGTCAATTATATGTGTGTACTCTTGACCGCCAGAGCTTAGATAGCTTATCCACGATGCTGAAAGTACAACGGTTTTTATGGGCTGACTCTTAGCGTATTCCAGAGCTTTTTTTACAAAGTCTCGGCTTTCATCAAATCCCCCTGTTTTTAATCTTCGAGCAACGTTTAATATGGGGCACCGTCCTCCCCAGGTGATGCGAGCCATAGGTATGCCTGTTTTTTTTGCAAGAAGACACATTCGTGGCAAATATTCTTCCATATAGCTGTCTCCAAAAAACAAAATAGTCGGATGCTCTTTTCCTAATTTTTGAAGCGTTAATCCTTCGTATTCAACAGAGTCCATCTCAACACCCCAATCTTTGCGGGCAATTTCTACTTGTGCAATCTCTGGGTTTTGATAAAAGCTCCAAGGGTTATAAAATTCTCTTGCTCCAAAAAAAGAAAGTAGGGCTAGAGTCATCATTGCCGTAAAAAGATAAGAGGTTGTTTTCTTGTTCTGGCTTTTTCGAATAGGGTTTTCAATAAACCTATAGATCAGAAAGGCTCCTAAAAAAGAAACGCCAATAAGGAGCAGCTTTATAGGAATGGTTAAAATTGTTGGATCAATAATTGAGCAGAAACTAATTAAAGGCCAGTGAAGAATATATAAAGGGTAACTAATCAGACCAACCCAAACTAAGGGCCGAAGGGATAGAATCTTGCTTCCAAAAGTTTCGGCTGTATTATGTACAATAAGAACACTCCCAATAATTGGCAGTAACGACCAATAAACAAAGTGATTCACATCATAAGAGATAAAGAAAAAACTTCCTATAATCAGTAAAAGCCCCAGGACGCTCCCAAAAGGGGAGGAAAGCCTTTTTGTGTGATTTAATTCTAGGTGAGCCATTAATGCTCCCGTTGCAATTTCCCAAAATCTTGTATGGAGCCAATAAAATGCCATATCAGGATTGCGGTTTGTGTAAAAAACATTAGCACCATAAGACACACTGATCGCAATCAGGATAAAAAGAAGCAACCATCTCAACTTATTTGTTTTATGAAAAATCCACAAAACAAATGGCCATAGGATGTAAAACTGTTCCTCAACTGATAAAGACCAAAGATGCATAAAAGGTTTGTGTGTAATCGCTGTGTCAAAATATCCCCCATCTCTATACAAAGCGTGGTTGACATTAAAAATAGCGCCATTTGATAAGTGCCGCGTTAGAGTCTGAAACTCTGTTGGAAATAATACAAAAAAACCATAAACAAAGAAAAGGATCCCTACGATAAGTAACGCAGGGAAAATACGCCGAATCCTTTTTTGATAAAAAGTTGTAATACTAAATGTGCCATTTTCTAAAGAGTTGATCAGAATTTTTGAAATTAAGTATCCGGAAATGACAAAAAAAACATCAACGCCTAAAAATCCTCCAGGTAAAGTATTGGGGAAAAAGTGGTATATTAAAACACCAAGAATAGCAAAAGCCCTTAGACCATCGATGTCAGGACGATAAAATGTATTTGATTTTTTTGTCATTAGTTGATTCCAAAAATTTTCAAAAGTGTGAATTTTTTTCTAACCCATGTCAACGCTCGCTAAGATATATCTAAAAGCATGGCTTGAAATTTTCAAGAAATCGCATAGGATTAAAAAGATATTAACACAACCCAGTAAAGTTCAAGAGGAAGATTTTTAAAGCTGGTGCATGCCTGGACGTTTGAAAATATACTAATTTTATGACAATTCTAATTCACACAATAGATGATTTTAAGAGTATGCGAAAGGCAGGGCGTCTTGCTGCTGAAACTCTCGATTATATTACCCCTTATGTTGTTGAGGGGGTAACAACAGAAGCGCTTGATAAACTGTGTCACGACTTTATTATAAGCCATAACGCAATTCCTGCGCCTCTGAACTACCAAGGGTTCCCAAAATCCATCTGCACGTCCATCAATCATGTTATTTGTCACGGGATTCCGGGCCCCAAGAAGTTACAAGAGGGCGATATTGTGAATATTGATGTGACCGTCATTGTCGATGGATGGCATGGAGATACAAGTCGCATGTTCTTGATTGGTAATAAGGTGAATTTAAGGGCTAGGAAGTTAGTGGAGGTGACGTACGAAGCGTTGCATCGTGGTATTGCTTGCGTTAAGCCTGGCAATACGTTCGGGGATATTGGCTATGCTATTCAAAGCTTTGTGGAAAAGCAGGGATTTTCAGTCGTTCGAGATTTTTGCGGTCACGGCATTGGAAAAACTTTTCATATGGAGCCCCAAATTCTTCACTATGGAAAACCTGGCTCAGGATCCCTCATAGAAGAAGGTATGTTTTTCACCATCGAGCCCATGGTGAATGCAGGACATTATGCGTCCAAAATTCTTCAAGATGGATGGACAGCCGTTACACGGGATAAATCTCTTTCTGCACAATTTGAGCACACTTTGGGGGTGACTAAAACAGGCTGTGAGATTTTTACATGGTCCCCTAAAGGATGGGAAAAACCCCCTTACAAAATGGGGTAATAGTGGATATCAGCTAGTATTATGTCGTTTAATTTTCTACATGCCGACTGAAGCCTTAGTAGGACTATCAATTTGGTATCCCCAAAATTAACTTAGACTCTGCCTCAACAAATTCTCTATGAGCTGTGGAATTCTGACTTTCACAACCAGGTTGCAAGGTTACTGGCTTTTTGATGGATTATTATGATCACTCTCACTTTTTCCCTCTCTTACGCGCTCAAGTCTTTTAACTTAACCGCATATGGTCTTCGATTTGGAAACTCTGCAATAAGCTTTAAATGTCCCCCCATCGCCTCCACATAACTTGTCATGGTTGAAAGTAACATATCTGCCCGATGCTCCATTCGTGAAACTGTATCTTGTGTAACTCCTAATAGTTCTGCCACGCGCGTTTGTGTCAAATGATGAACAACGCGCAAATCCCTTAAAGTCATTTCTTCTTCAAGAATTTCTTTTGCCTTTGCTTCAATTATTTGACGGCGTTCTTCTGAAAGACTCGCCATAACGTCCCTATGAGATATAGCCATTTTAAATTCCTTTCTTT
>VGCX01000079.1 GCA_016869935.1 Alphaproteobacteria bacterium | reverse complement strand
AATTTTTGTCAAACTAAAAAATGTTTTTTATTAATTTTTAATGTTTTTTATTAATTTTTGAGTGAGTGATTTTTTATAAAACGAAAATAAAGTTTTAAAGTATAATCCTAATATCCTTATTTATCAGGAACGCAAAAGGTTATTAAGACGTAGATCTACTAGCCTCTTAATTTGCAGAAGTTTTTCTAGATTGGTCGAGCTTTATTTCATATATCTGTTTTAATAAATCAGCCCACAGGTTGTGAACCTTAGAGAACTCTTGACGCATTTCAGTGAGTTCAACATCGTGCCTTTTAAGATCTTCTCTCACAAGATTGATATCTTCTTTAATCATATAATAAAATGCATACCACACAGCGAGCATAGAACCAACAATCGTTAAAATTATAGTCAGTGTCTGAGTCCAATCCATTTTTTAACCTTATAAATTTTAATAGAACTATTCTAACATAAAAACTTTTCTCTTTCTATTCATTTAATGCACTCCTCCATACCAAAAAATAACCTCTTAACTCACCGCTCATCAAACAAATCAAGTCATAAGCTTTAAAAGCTCTTCTTCCGTCAGCTTTCCACTTCTTCCAGTTTCATTCAAAAGATCATCCGCCAAATCCCTTTTATCTTTGTGAAGATTAATAATCTTTTCTTCAATTGTATTCTTCATAATAAGCCGATAAACAGTGACTGGCCTTTCTTGCCCCATTCGATGCGCTCTAGACGCTGCTTGATCCTCAACAGCCGGATTCCACCAAGGGTCTAAAATAATAACATAATCCGCAGCAGTCAAATTAAGTCCAGTTCCCCCCGCTTTGAGACTAATTAAAAATAAATCCCCCTCCCCTTCTTGAAACTTCTCAATCTGCTGCTGCCTTTCTTTTAAGGGAGTTGTTCCATCAAGATACTGATAAGAAATATCCTCCTCCTCTAATACATCTCTTATTTTCTTCAAGTATCCCACATATTGACTAAAGACTAGCGCTCTATGATTGTTTTCCTTAAGATTTTTAACAATCTCTAAAAATGCTTTAATCTTACTGCTTTCAAGATGGAAGGTATCATCTACCAACGATGTGTGACAACAAGCCTGTCTAAGCCTTGTTATCTCAGCAAGGACACTGAATCGTTTCTGATTCCCCTCCGCTATGTTTTTTATTCTTTCAAGCGCTTTAAGCCTTAAGGCTTCATAAAAAGCTTCTTCTTCCTTTGAGGGTTCAATAAAAAGCGTTTGCTCTGTTTTAGACGGAAGCTCTAAAAGAACCTCTGACTTGGTACGCCTTAAAATATAGGGAGATACAAGAGCTTTCAGTGTCCTTTTGGCCATAGGATCTTTTAACTTTTCAATCGGGGTCCATAACTTACTTTGAAAAGAAGAAAATGATCCTAAAAGACCTGGGTTTAAAAAGTGAAAGAGACTCCAGAGTTCTCCTAAATGGTTTTCAATCGGTGTTCCGGTCAGTGCAATACGGCTCTTGCTTTTTAACGCTGTTGCGTACTGCCATCGTTTCGTATCTTTATTCTTAATGGATTGCGCTTCATCTAAAATAACCACCTGCCAGGTCTTCTTTTGAAGAAGCTCTCCTTCCTGATGCAAAAGACCATAGCTACAAATAAGAACGTCTCTTTTGGTCGCCTCTTCAATCGTTTTCTTTCGATCACTAGACTCTTGAAAAAGAATAGGGTTTAAAGTGGGAGCAAACTTTAAAAGCTCATCTCTCCATGTAAAAGAAAGAGAGGTTGGAACAACAACAAGGGAGCTGCCTTTTGAAGAGTGCTCTAAAAGAAGGGCCGTTGCTTGAATTGTTTTACCAAGCCCCATATCATCCGCAAGACACGCCCCAATCCCCCAGTTGGAAAGACGAGAAAGATACTTGAACCCTTCTTCTTGATAATCTCTCAAACTCGCCTCCAGGGTTGAAGGTACTTGAGGATTATGCCTCTCCATAGCTCTTAGCCTCTTTAAGTGATCTTCCCACTCCTGACTGCTCTTGGTCTCTCCTGCTTTTTCCGCAAGGTCCCGCAGAGACTTTGAACTTAAATGATAAACCTTGTTTCCCTCCGAAAGAGCCTTTAAATTCTCCAGCTGCTTCCTAAAATCTTCCTTAAGCGCTAAAAACTCTCCATCTTTCATTCGAATAAACCGTCCAGAAGCAGTCTCTAAAAGATCTAAGAGTTCTTTCATATGAAGAGCTTGCTGCTCATCAATAGTCACTTCTCCATCGTACTCAAACCAATGGCCCTCTCCTCTAATGTTCAAAGACATATTACCAAAAGAAAGCGTTCCCTTCACTTTAAGTGATTCTCCTTTAGGCCATTCTATATGAAGAGGATGCTGACTTCTATAGAGCTCAAGTTCACTTAAAAGCTCAAGAGATGACTCAAGAGTCTCAAAATAAAAATCATGGGAATCCCTCTGTTCCAAAAAACTTGGAACATTCTCTATCAAATGATCTTTCCTTCTTTTTTCATTCTTTAAATCCCGTAAAACCTTTTGTCTAAACTCTTTCCCTTCTAACTCAACGTTTCCTATAAGACTCTCTTTTCCAATCCCTGGTTGAAGATAAGGACCCTGATTCTTAAAAGGTCTCACCCAAAGACTTGCCCTTAATCCTTCTTCGATAGGCACAAGATGCACAGAACATGTAGTGTCCCCTTCAGCTTCTGGAATATCTTCATCAACACTTGAATTAATCTTAATACTTCCTTTGGTATGAACAATAAGACCTAAAAGTCTCTCTTTTGCTTCAAAGGGAAGCGTTAGTCCATTTTTAGGAATAATACTTGAAATACGCACCCCTTCTTCTGGATACTCAATCACTCGATACCGGTTAGGACTTTCCTTTTCTAAAAAAACTCGTGGGTGACTCTCATGATGAGAAAGAGAAAGAACATAGTTACTCTCAACTTTTTCAACATTCAACTCTAGTTCCCCCAAAACTAATTCCAAAGGAACTTCTTTGTTCCCCATTTCAAAAACATGAGGATGATCAATCAACTTCTTCAATACAATCGACATATCCCATACAAAACGATCTCGATACCATCCATCCGGCTTAAGACCTTTTAGAGCACCCTTATCTTGCTCTGTTAGATAATTCAAAGAAGGATCCAATTCATAAAGTCGTTTTAAAGCAATCGCCTTCCCCTCCGTCCACCCTCCTTTTGTCCTTTTTTGTTCTAAAACCTCAAGAGAAAGGAGGGTTGGATTCAAAAGCCATACAAGCCGCCGCTCAGCATTATCCTCTTTTTTTAAACCCAAAATAGCTTCTAATTGACCTATTTCATATTCCCACATTTCTTTTGTTACAGTCAGAGAAAGAAATCGAAACTCTTTGAAGGGGCTCTTTTCAAGAAAGTGATGGGCGTCTTCTTTTTCTGGAGTTTCTCTTAGAAGTAACTCTGCATAAACATGCGCCGATAAAAGGGAGTTTAGATTAATAGAATTTAAAAACTTTTCGTTTAAAAGAGGAACCTTGTTCCCCATCAAAGACCGAGTCAAATCAAAAAGAGATAGCGAAAGGAGCATAGCACTTGGACGCCCCTTAAAGTCTCTTTCTCCTCTTGCTAAATTTTCTTTTGCTTGCTTTATATTTCCTTGCTTCAGATGAAAAAACGTTTCTAATAAATGTCCCAAAAGAGGATGTTGTTCCACCCTTCTCACTTGTTTAATCAAGTGCAAAGCTTTTGTATAACTCTCCAGGTAGAGCAGACTTAAAAAATAGAAAACGGCGTGATTATTGTCTTTTGCCCATTCCTCTGCTAGGTCAAAGTCTCGTTTAAAAGTAAGTCTAGACGCATCATAAGCCCGAACTGCGGGCTTCATATTTCCTTGGAAAAACAAAAGGCCTCCCCGCTGTTCTTCCTCAATAAATCTTTCTTTGAAGGATGGATGAAAAACCCCCATGGCCACATCAATTTGTAAACAACATCGTTGCATATAAATAGAGAGAGAAAGTGTTTCTTTCTTCTCTAAAAGAAACGTCTCTTTATAAAATTTGGCCCAAACCTCAAGATCTGGAGGTAACACTAAAACATGTGTATAAAAACAAGAAAGCTTTGAGACACAAAGAAATAGTTGAATAATAGGCGCCCGAGTTTTAATCCAATCCTCTTCAAAAATACCCTCATAAAAGATATCCATAGATCTGTATATAAGATAAGAACTACTATCTTCAACTTCCTGGGTTAAAAAAAACGATGCGTTGTTTTGATGAATCGCAAAATAAACCAGTTTTGAATTTGAAACATAACTTCCATACGCCGAAGAATAGCTCCTATTGTTACCAAGAGTTTCTTGAATGAGCTTCTCATTCTCTGGATTAAGGGCTTTCCCTACAATAGCATGCACAATCTTTGGGTTGCAGTTATAAGTCTCCCCCAAAAAACCTTCTCCCTTTAATTTTTTTAAAATCGAATTGAAAGTTGATTCATTAACGATCTTTCCATCTTCCCCCCGCACTGTTTTTGATAGAATCTCCACAAAAAATCCTTTGCTCCTTACGGGTAAGATCAAAGAAGAAACCTGAAGTATTCTTCTTTCTAGAAAAGAAAGCCCTTCATATCGTTCTAAAAGCGTTGCCATGCCTGTACCTCCCTAAAAAAACCCTTTCAAGGTTTTAAATGTTAAACGAAACTACCTACCCTTATCGACTCCGGCATCTATCATCACCAATCTTTCCCTCTTTTTATGATTCCAACCAATATCATCAAAACTCCTTCATCTTTTGAAGGTCCAATTCAGAAAGACCTGTAATACGACTAATTCTTTCCAAAGAATCTCCCTCTTTTATCATAACAAGAGCGATTTCTTTAGATTTACTTAACTCTCCTTCTCTCAACCCATGGTTTCTCTCTTGTTGCATGGCGGTTGTATACTTTTCAAGATGAAGTTCTTCTGATTTGCATTCGGCAATAAGGTCTCCACCCCAGGTCTTTTTATCTAAATACCCCAATGCTTTTTGAATGATGGGGTCAAAGTCACTGGGAATATGGTCCATGGTCATTGATTCTTTAAAAATTCTCAACCATTGTTTCTTTGCCCCATCAGGAATTAAATCAAAGTTAATCCTTGGGATTTCAAACTGTCTAATCTGTATATAAGGCCACTGAGTCTCTGGATGAAGCGCATCTGTCATCATATAGTGTTTCTCAAAATCCCCAGGCTTTGTCAAGGTGCCGCTGTCCAGATCCAATATATGGATCGCCATTACATTTTGAAGTAAGGACCAAGAATCCCCTTCTGCTAATTGTCTGGAATAAACGCCCGCCGCATAATAAAGGCACCGGGGGTCCCAGTGGTTTTCTCGGTAAATTTGAACTTCGGCAATAAAGATCATCCCATTCCTAAGTCGACACGCAAAATCCATATATTTCTGTGTCGACTTTGGTTGCCCCTCAGGCTTTAAAGCAGGAAGGGAAACGGGGTAATTCATCACCTCTACAATATCAACCCCTGTAAAAGTTCTTAAAAAAGAAAGCCGAACCTCTGGATCTAACATCAAATGCTTAAACGTACTATCGTACGTTGCTCGAGCAAATTTTCCATGACCTTCCATAATTTTCTATCCACTATCGTTTATTTTATCAAAACTTATTTAATTCCCAAAGAATACCTTCTCTTAGGATCATCAAACACAACACTTTCAGGACTAAAGGCTTCAGAATTAAAATCTTCTCTCCCTAGCCATTCAACAATACGTTCGTATTCTTCATCTCTTGGCCCTCTTAAGGTTTGTAACATATTTTCATACCCAATCATACCCCCACAATCTTCAGGAGGACAAGTGCGATCACCCCCTACACAAACAGGATATTTTAAATGGGGATATTCGGGAAGAACTTTCTCCAAAACAATCTTGTGAAGCCAATCATCCCCAAAGTCATAGGTATAATCCGCCTTATTATTCTCAAAAGAAAAATACTTCGACAATTTCTCCTTCCATCCATCCAGCGTAGAACCATAATCTTCCTCATCGGGAATTCCTATATGGGCGCGTTCTCCAGTTTCAGGATTGATCATTTCAAATAAATGAGGGTGACTATCCGTCCAGCCCATAGAATCCTGAATCGCTGTATGTAGATCCCAAAAACTGTAGTCAGAAGGAACTTGAATACGTCTCCAAATAGGAGGCGTAGAATCCATTAGTGTAATTTTAAACTGGTAAATCATTTCTTTTCTCTTTTTTAAACCAAAAACGCCAAAATAATCCGTTATATCCTCAATGGTCAAGTCA
>VGCX01000078.1 GCA_016869935.1 Alphaproteobacteria bacterium | reverse complement strand
AAAAATCGTTTTCTGTTTTTAATTTCCCAATCACTGCATAAAGTTTTTCCATTTCATCTTGAGGCGTTTGTGGACCTCGCTTTGCAGAAAATATTTCTTTCCCTTCTTCTAAAAGCTGTTTCTTCCATTTATGAAGACAACTTTCTGCCACTTGATATTTTGAAACAATCTGCGCAATCGTTAGGTCCCCTTTCAGTGCTTCAAGAGCCGCTTTAAACTTAATTTCTTTACTATGGACTTTTCTCATCCTATTCACCCTTTCCTTTATGACAGTAGTTTACACTAAATACTCTCTTATTCTACTGTCCTATTCCAGGGGTGCATTACCACCCTTTTGGTAATTGAAACCTTCCCTTTTCTAATCGCTTGTAAAGAAGGCAAAAACCATTCCCTCCCCAATAGAGGCTCCCGCTATAAAAGGAGGGAAAAAGTTGCACAGAAGTCTGGGAACCCTCATGAATGCTCGGTAAAATTGCAAACACTTTTTAAAAAGCTAATTATCATTCAAGATCCTCGTCTGCAATGATATTCAACCAAAGGGCACAGAATATCATCCAATTCATTTGCAAGCATAGGTTTTGTCGTCTCTCTTTCTGGAAAGACTTTTAAAGTTAAAAGGCGAGGAATTTCCTGATTGTTCACGACAACAGACATACTTTCTTCGCTAATCACCCAAGCCGGAACATCAAATTCTTTTCCTTTAGCAAACCCCATTCTTGCGTAGTCTTGAAGGGTTGCTTCTGTCGCATCGGGTGGCGCATAAACAAGAAAGGCAACTGTTGTGTCACATTTGCTACACATAATGCGTTCACCCATAAATGGTTGCCCTTGATGGGGAGTTTCAAAAGGTTTTAAGGCTGCTGTGCCCCTTCCAAAGACCGACTCCATAAAATCACTCATATTTCGTGATATTGGTCCAAAAATGGCTTTTCTTTGATCCGTCATTGGATCATCTTCGTCTCCTATAACCTCAAACATAAGTTGACTGTCTTTTCCGTTCTGGAAGATTGTTAATCTTCCAATGTCTCCCAACCCCTCATGCCTAAATACATAAAGTGGTTGATTCGCAATCTCTTTCTGCCACGAGACCTCCGGTGGTAAGGAAAACTCCTTTATCTTATCTTCAATCTTTTGCTCATTAGAAACTATAGGATCTTTATATAACCTCGCTAAGATGTTGACTAAATCCTTATCAACTCTGCTTCTTTTCCTGGTCATTAAGCCACCTCTAAATTCATAATAGTCTCCAAATCAAACGGTATGTTGCTGTTAGCTGCATACTTTATAAAATCATACTCCCCTTGGAAGTTAATGTGCTGCCATACCACAATAGAGCTTTTCTTGAGGTGTTCAATCATCTCCTTTCGCTCCGCTTCAGTCTTACAGTTGATAAGAAGCTGGGAGATATAAAGGTAATTCCAAAGAACAATAGCGTTTTGAATAAGAGTCTTACAAGCGGTTGCAATTTCTTGCTCTTCTTTTGTGGCGTATTTAAATTCTTGGTTATTAGCAAAGAATACAGCCCGTGAGAACCTATTTGCCTGTTCTACTTTATTTAATTGTTTTTCAATCCGTTGACGAAGAATCATGTCTTGGAAGTAGGTTAGGATAAATGATGTCTTAATGATCTTGCCAAACTCTTTAAGGGCAAGGTACAGAGGGTTATCTTTAGCGTATGAGCTTAAACGTTTAAAGAGTTGAGAGGCGGATGTATGCTTTAATTTGATAGTTGCCATAAACCGTAAAATATCATCCCACTTGCTTTCTATAAGTTTTCTATTGATGCTCACAGAAGGAAGGATGGTGTATCCTTTCTTTTTATAAATCTTTTTAGATTTAAATCCGCAAAGTCTTTGATGAGTAATGTTTTTAATTCTGGGAGCAAAAGAAACGTCGATAAAGTACATCCCAGCAAAAACCATTTCTGTGAACCCATGGGTGTCTGTTGAATGAATGGTGCTTTTTAAAACATCATTTTGTAAAAGACCATCAATTACATAAGCCGCTTCGCGTTCTGAAGCACTGATAACGGTTGAATGGAAGAGAAGATTCCGCTCGTCTAAGAAGGTATAGATAGAAACCCCTTTGCCTTTTCCAAAGTACTTGTAGGAATAACTTCCAAAGATAGAAGGCGGGCGGACATTCATCTTACAGCCATCACTGCCTGTATGAAGCTCATCCTTTGAGTGACGGTAAAGATTAGCAAGAGCGAGTTTATTTGTAATGATCAAAATCCGGTTATTGGCTTTTTGAATGTTTTTAAGGCTAAAGAACCAATTGATAATATTCTTGAGTTTGTCTTCCCCAATCCCTTTCGATATATTAGCAATCTTACGGACACCTATATTACATCCTTTGCCAATGATACCAGCCAGAAGCATTATAATCGTTGGCTTCATTTTTTTATGTTTGATGCTGAAGTGTTCGAACTCTTCCGTAAACCCTGATACTTGGTTAATGGTTTGAAGGGCCTGGATAATAGGGACATATCCTACAGATGTTAAGAGGGAAGAGGTGTATTCTTTATGAGTGTCTGATGTTTTAGGCGTTAGAATCCGAAGGTTTCCTTTCTTTGTTAGTTGTAGATGGGGGTTTTGATCAAA
The DNA here is from genome assembly GCA_016869935.1 of Alphaproteobacteria bacterium. GTDB lineage: Bacteria > Pseudomonadota > Alphaproteobacteria > UBA7879 > VGCX01 > VGCX01. The sequence continues at coordinate 3,762 of VGCX01000078.1, read as the reverse complement.
GGATTCATTGACAAGCTTGTATTTATCATCAAGATCTTTTTCAAGTTTCTTTATGGTTGAAGAGAAGTCTTTAAACTTCCAGAGATCTGCATTTTTCAGAAACTGTTCTTTGTTATTATTAAAGCTTTCTTTATCCATGAGATATTCATCAATGGAACGATAGCGATAAGAGTGCATTAGGTTCAGTTGTCCTGATTTAACGCCTTTGGCGATATGCATACACAGCAAACATTTGTAAAGGGATGTTCTAAGTTTGTTCTTCTTGTAAAGAATTGGTTTCAGATCGTCATTGATAAAGGACATGGGGGGATTATTTCCAACGTTTCCGTCCGTTGCCACAAAGTGCTCAAGGGCCTTTAGAATCTCCGCATCTGAATTGGTAGGGTTAAACTTTAGAATCTTTAAAATAGGGGTTAGTTTCCTTTGCATCCTGATAGAAAGAGGTTCTAGAGCATCATAGAGGGCATAGGTGTTGCTGGTCTTTTCAAGTGACTTTGTTAGAAGGTCTACATCTTCCTGATCAACAGAATAGGCATCTATAATGTCCTTAATGTTTTTAAGCTTTTCTTGATCATTCATAGAACTATGAAGGGCGTTTTTTATTGAAAGCATAGAAGTGTGAGCTTCCTGTTGGTATGTAGACAATTTCTTAATGGATTGGTTCCGCTCTGCCCGTGTTTCTTTTTCCATCTCATTAATGCTTTTATGGGCTTTGTTCACGGTAGTTTGGACAACTTGCAAGAACGTATCCATCAGAAAGTCATTTCTTACATAAAGGCGGTTTTTAATATAAGACAAGACATGAAGAGTTGTTTTAGGTTTTTCAAAGCGTGTGAGCTGAGACGCAAGAGATTTTTGAACCCACGTTCCAAAATACTCCGTTGCCTGATCGGAAAGGTTAAGGGCCTCTATAGGGTCTTTGAAGGTATTAAAGTATTCATAAAAAGTATTGAATTCTTCAACGCTGCTTTTAATATCCATAGGCCGAATGGATTGATTGATATTTTTGAGTTGCGTAAAAGGGAGAGAGAGCAAATCTTCCATTTTTTTGTAATGACTTTTTGTAAGAGATTTTGATAGGTTTTTAACTAAAGATCTTTCAAAAGCATTATAAGCATTTGTTATAATCGTTGATAAGGCGCTATAAGAGGGAACTTCAATTCTATTTGCCCAACAAAAGTCGATAGTAGATAAAAACACTTTTTTGGGAATGATTTGAGTAGGAATAGCCCAATTAATGTGCGCTTCAATCTTTTCTCTTTGAGTATTGTCAAAGGGAACCCAAGACTGTAGGTCTATAATTTGTTTACGATGGCGGGAAGCAACAGATTTTTTATAACCTTCGAATAAAGACTTTTGAACTCCTAGAGAACGGGCAACATAATCTATATCGTATTTTTTAAACTGGTTGGGCGTATAAAATTTTCCATGAGATTTGAAATAACCAAGCTGAAGAACAAATCCAATTTTACTGGCAGGATTTTTGAGCTTTTTAACAACATCATATTCATCTTCACTTAAAGCAAAGTAAAGGGTTCTTTCCTCAAAATTAAATGAAGGTATTCCGTCAAAAAGCTTTTGCTCACGTTTTGAAATAATAGATATAGTTGTTGCCATACAAAATCTCTAAATTTTTGAGACGATACTTCAAAGGAAAGGCGTAGGTCAAGGGGCATCAGAATATTATTAAAAGTTGACAATAAAACCGATAAAGTTCATTATCGGTTTATGCTTAAATATCTTTTTAAAAAGTCTAAAAAAGAAGGATTTATCCCCCTCTTTGATACAATGGAAAATCTTTTCTTGCCACAAGAACATTATTATGAATTTTTATCACGTGAGGACGTTAAACTTAGTCTAAGTTTTTTACAAGCCTATAGCGGCAGTCCTGCAACCTTTAATGCATATCGCCGTGATTTAGAACGGTTCCTTCAATGGTGCGAAAAAGTTTGCAATAAAAGCCTTAAAGATATTAAACGTACGGATATCGAAGACTTTATATACTTCTGTCAAAAACCTCCTAAATCATGGATTGGTCTTCAAAACAATTATAGGTTTATTAATAAAGATGGTTCCCGTATTCCCAACCCTGAGTGGACCCCTTTCGTCGCAAAACTTCCAAAGGCAGCTATCCGCAAAGGAGAAAAAGTAACACTTAAAGACTTTGAGTTTTCTCAAGCATCTATGAGAGATGCCTTTGCTATTCTTGGGTCTTTTTATAACTACCTAATGCAAGAAGAATACACGCTTATGAACCCTGTAGCTCTTATCCGACAAAAGAGCAAATTCATTCAAAAACAACAAGGGATCAATAAAATTAGAAGGTTAACGGATGTTCAATGGGAATATGTTATCGATACTGCCAGAGATTTAGCAGAGATAAGCCCAGATCAACACCAAAAAACTTTGTTTATTATGTCGGCTCTTTATTCCATGTATCTTAGAATCTCTGAATTATGCGCTAGTTCACGTTGGATACCACAAATGAAACACTTTCATAAAGAACCTGATGGATCCTGGTGGTTTACAACGGTTGGAAAAGGCAATAAACAGAGGCAAATAGCTGTTAGTGACTCCATGCTTGACGCTCTTAAGATATGGAGAGTTCATCTTACCCTTTCTCCCCTACCAACGCCTGCTGATACAATGCCCCTTCTTCCGAAAGCTAAAGGCAAAGGTGCCATCAAAGAGCCCTCTTATGTAAGAAAGATTGTACAAAATTGCTTTGATCATGCCATTGAAAATTTAAGAAATGATCAGCTGTTTGAAGAAGCGAATGCTCTCATGGAGGCAACCGTTCATTGGCTCAGGCACACAGGCATCTCTGATGATGTTAAGATAAGACCACGAGAGCATGTTAGAGATGATGCAGGCCACAGCTCAAGCGCTATTACTGATAAATACATTAATATCGAAAGAAAAGCTCGACATCAATCCGCTAAAAACAAGGTAATCCCTTGATTTGTTCACGTGTTTGAGAAAAAGTGTTTGCAATTTTATCAAGCATTCATGGGGGTTTTCAGACTTCTGTGCAACTTTTTCCCTCCTTTTATAGTGGGAGCCCAATCTCTGCTCTACGCTTCTTTGTTTTTGTATTTTCACTCGCTGAAGGAAAAGAAACCTCTATAAGTCTACGAACATCATCTGGGGCTTGACTGAAGCCACAATCAATAACAAGTCGATCATCATTCCCACAATCAACAACGGTACAATTGCCTTGTCCTGTATTGACAAAAGATATTGAGGGATCTCTCCCACAATACCCAAACTCAAAAAATGCAAATAGAAATAAAAGAAAAAATCGTCTCAATAAGCTCCCCACCTATAGTTTAGACTTCTACACCAAAAACCTCTTTATAAGTAGCATACTCAATATTATCGTCGTTTACAAGTTCTACGGGACCTTCTTTTCTTTCACTTTGCTTAAATCCTAACCTAACTGATTCTTCCCAAAACTCTATAGCTTTTGCCTTTTGGTTGGTGCGATTAAGGCATTCTGCTAAAAAATATAAAACTTCTCCAGTCTTAATTCTTATCTGTTCAAGAACTTCAGTTGCTTGGGGCCAAATAAGCCCATCTGTTTTTCTTGGTTTATAAACGCATTCATACCTTTCTATCCCTCCAGCAAACGCCGCCCATAGTAGCTTATTTATATCACTATCAATATTAAAAGAACCATTAAAAGGAGAAGTAACCGCTAACAATTTTGACTGTAAAATCTTTGTTTCCATGCAATCTTCATCATCAGCAAATATTTTAAGA
>VGCX01000077.1 GCA_016869935.1 Alphaproteobacteria bacterium | reverse complement strand
ATTGTTTCCTATAAGGGTCGGAATAGATGGTCCGTAAATATCCGCGTCTAAAAGGCCTACGGATAAAGACTTCCTGTCTGATAAGGTGCGGGCAAGATGAAAAGCAATGGTTGATTTTCCAACGCCCCCTTTTCCGGAAGAAACACTGATAATATGTTTAATGGTTGGTAATGATAAAGGTTCTTTCATCGTTGCTAAGTTTTTTATGATTGATTGCACTCTTTAAGTATCATATAAGTCTAGAAAGAGGTAGAGTTAAAAAACATGACACACCAAAACGATATTTTTAAGACAACCGGAAATCCTTGGGATATTCCTTCATCTCCTGAGCCGGGGCCTGAGAAAAAATCTTCTGATTTTTTTGAAAATTTACCGCCCGTTTTTAAAAACGGCCAAAACCCAAAGTCTTTTATTATGATTGGTGTCGCATTACTATTGGGTGGATGGCTTTTAAGCGGATTTTATCAAGTAAATCCTGATGAACAGGGAATTGTTCTTCGGTTTGGCAAATGGACAGAAACAACGACAGAGGGTTGGCGTTATCATCTTCCTTACCCCATTGAACAAGTTTTAAAACCGAAAATTACGGTGACAAATCAGATTAATATTGGTTTTGGATCTTTGGATGAAAGCTTGATGCTGACTGGAGACCGCAATATTGTTGATCTTAGTTTTACGGTTCAATGGCGTATCCAAGACCCCATTGAGTATTTGTTTAACATTCGTGATATAGAGAAAACGATCAAGTCTGCTGCTGAAAGTGTCATGAGAGATACTATTAGCCAAGTTCACATAGATCGGGCTCTTGCAGAGGGTCGTAGCGATATTGAGCGGATTGTTCAAGAAAATCTTCAGACTTTGCTCAATGACTACAAAGCAGGCGTGATGATCACGCGGGTTAGCTTAAAGAAAGTAGACCCTCCTCAACAGGTAATTGAAGACTTTCTAGAAGTAGAGCGGGCTCAATCAGATCAGGGCCGTATTATTAACCAAGCGCAAGCCTATCATAACGAAGTACTTCCCAAAGCGCGCGGGGAAGCATCAGAAATTATTGCGGGAGCTCGGGGATATAAAGAGGCCCTTATTGCCCATGCGGAGGGAGAAGCAAAGCGCTTTATGGTCCTTGCTCAAGAATATGAAAAAGATCCAAAACTCATGAAGAAACGTCTTTCAAATGAGACCCTTGAAAGTATTTACAAGGGGGCTAAAAAAGTAGTTGTTGATCCCAAGTCTGGTATCCTTCCTCACATGGCCCTTCCGGCCGTTACACAAGAGACAGAGCAAAAACCATGATCCATAAACGTACGATTTTATTCACGGCCATTACGGGAGTTTTTTTGTTTTTAGTTTCGGGGATATTTTTCACGATTACTCCCATCGAGCAGGCGATTATTCTTCAGTTTGGAGAATATAAAAGAACAATCCAAGATCCAGGTCTTCATACAAAAATTCCTTTTATTGAGACTGTTATTTTATTTGATAAGCGCGTGTTATCGATTGATTCTTTGCCAGAGCAAATTACAACGACTGATAAAAAACGGCTCGTTGTTGATACCTATACCCGCTATAAAATTGTTGATCCTTTGCTGTTTTACAAACGTCTTTACAATGAAGCTCAAGCCCAGGCGAAACTCTCTTCCATTATTGGATCTTCTTTGAAAAGTATTCTTGGGAAAACATCTTTTGATGTGCTTCTCTCGGATAGGCGTAGCCACGTGATGGAGCAAGTTGAAAAACATGTAGAAGAGTCTGTTGCAACGATGGGAATTCAGATTGTTGATGTTCGGATTCGTCGCGCTGATTTGCCTCCTGAAAACAGTGAGAAGATTTTTCAACTGATGCGTTCTGAACGAGAACGTATTGCAAAAGATCTAAGAGCACGAGGTCAAGAAAAGGCTCGAGAAATTCAGGCAGAGGCTGATCGTGAAAAAACTGTGATCGTTGCAAAAGCCCAAAAAGAAAGCACAATCATTCGAGGGGCAGGTGAATCAAAGTCTGCCCAAATCTATGCTGATGCGTTTAAAACAAATCGTGATTTTTATGATTTCTATCGATCGATGCAGGCGTATCGTACGGCTCTTTCTCCGGAGAATACGACCTACGTCCTAAATCCCAAAGAAGGGGAATTTTTTAAGTTTCTAAAATAGCAAAATAGGGAAAAATTAGTTGCGTAAACTTATCTATACATTTTTTTTAATCTGGGCTCTTGGGGGAACCTTTTCTTCAGCGCGTTCTATGCAATTTTCTACCACAACTATCGCTGATATTGCTGCAAAGGCAAAAGATTCCGTTGTTAATATTGCGAGCCTAAGTCTTGTGAAGGATGATGATGAAAAGGCGCATCGAATGCGTAATCTTTTGATTGACCCTAAAAAAGATTTGTTTGGAACAGCTATGCTTAATACACCCCGTCGTGTTGTGGCAGTTGGGTCTGGTTTTATTATCAAAAAAATCAAAAAGGAGGGCGATTGTGATTCCTTTATTTACTACGTTGTTACCAATAACCACGTTATTGACGAGACAATTTCCCTGCGGATCATTTTAACGGATGAAAGCATTCATCATGCAACGCTTGTTGGTCGAGATCCAGATATTGATGTGGCTGTTTTAAAGTTTGAAACATCAAAAGACCTAAAGGTTCTTGAATGGGGAGACTCTGAAAAGCTTCGTGTTGGGGATTGGTCCGTTGTTCTTGGAAACCCTTACGGTTTGGGGGGGACGAGTTTGACAACAGGCGTGATTTCCTATCTTGCCCGAGATCTAGGGACTGGAGGGGTTGGGAAAAAGACGCTTGTTGATAACTACATTCAAACAGAAGCCGCAATTAATCCAGGAAATTCTGGAGGGCCTCTTTTGGGTTTGGATGGCAAAGTGATTGGGGTCAATACATCGATTATTACAACCTCTGGCAGCAATCATAGCGTGGGATTTGCTGTTCCAGCGTCTCTTGCTCAAGAGGTTGTCGAAACTCTAGTGCTTAGTGGTAAATTCCAAAAAGCTTGGCTTGGTACGCATGCCCAAGCTCTTAATAAAGCGCTTGCTAGCTATTTGGGCCTTAAAGATACGAATGGAGCGCTGATTACAAAAATTATTAAAGAAAGCCCTGCAGAAAAAGCTGGTCTTAGAGCGGGAGACGTTGTTGTCGCTATCAATAATAAACCAATCAAGAAATTTGCAGATCTTACAATTATTGGAAAAAAACTACCTGTTGGGAAAAAAGCAAATTTTGACATCATGCGCAATGGGACTCGGTTAGTTCTTCATCCGGTTATGTCACCCTATCAAGACCATGAAGAATTCCAAGATAGTCAACGCTACGAACATATTACTTTAGAAGATCATGCTTACAATGAATTTCTGGGTTTTGGTGTTACCCCTCTTAGTCTTCAGTTTCGTCAACGATTTGGTATTAACGATTCTTCTGTTGAAGGTGTATTGGTTTCTGATGTGAAAGAAGAAAGTATTGCAGAACAGTTTACTCTGATGCAGGGAGATGTGATTCTTGAGATCAACCAAGAAAAAATCCTGTCTATTGACGCGGTGAATTCTTCAATTGCCCGCGCTCTTAAAGAAAACCCTCAAAAACCAATTTTATTTTTGTTGCATCGTGATGGAACGCATAATTTCTTTATTGCAATTGATCCAAAGACAAAACCACTTAGAGACCGGGATGATAAAGTCATCTGATACCAAATTCCATAAAAAGGGGATTTGGGATAAAATAAAAGTTCTTTATCTTTCAATGATTTACTGTACTAAAGGATTTTTTTCCTGATTTTTATTTGACAGTTTTTTAAAAATCCCATAAAAAATTAATTAAGGGGGGTTAATTATATAAAAAAAATTCTCCCTAATTATCTGCCACAAAAAATAAATATTAATAGAATAAGGCAGAGATAAAAAGGCTAGAATTTGGAGGCGAAATAATGAACCACGGGGTTATGGAAAGGCGTAGTGTGCCTTCCCTGTCAAGGGCAACTATTAAACTAAAATTAATAAAAACCAAGCTTCTTGCAAAGCGTGTAGAACAGCAGCGGTTTGCAAAAATCGGTCATCTGGTTGCTAAGGCATCCCTTGATCATCTGGATTCTCAAACTCTTTATGGGGCACTTTTAACGATTAAAGACATGACAGAACTTCGATCAAACTTAAACTTTTGGAAACGTCTTGGTAAAGAATATATGATCCCAGAGGACTAAGGTTTTTGATCGTAAAATGAAGTTAAGCGAATCTGAAATGGTTTTTTAAGGCAAAAGACCTTTTTTTTCTTCCTTCAATTTTTGCTCAGCAATATTTTTTATTTCTTCGGCACGACGATACTCTTTATCAGATTTTTTACAAAAATGCTGGGCACGGATTGCTTGTTCTTTTGCATAATCCCATTGCTGCGTTAAAAGACCGTGCTCTGAAAGGGCAAGAGCCATTTGCGCCATTTTGTTTTGTTTGCCGTAAGCGATAGCAAGGTATTGCCAGGCAAGGCCGCTATCAGTTTCTTTTTGTAGGGCTTTTTGTAAATGCATCACGGCTTCTTTTAGCGTTTCTTCCGTATCATTTTGTAATAGAGATTGAGCCAACGCTACATTTAACAGAGCCGATTCTGGGAAAAGATCAATTGCTTTTTTATAAGGGACAATAGATTCTTTAATCCGTCCAGAATCAAAAAGGATTTGGCCTTTGAATTCCCAGAAGAAAGGATTTGTGGGCTCGGTTTTTATAAGAGTTTCTATAAGGCTCAAAGCTTTATCAAAATCAGCTTGTCGGTAATACGCAATGCTTTGTGCGTAAAGATCTAAGGGCGTATTTCCTTTGAATTTTTCGAGCGTTTTTTCTGGAGCCCATAAAAATGCTTTAAGCTTGACGACCATACGGTGATGTTGCTCTTGAAAAAGATTCGGCATTGCTTTTGGTGATTTAATTTCCTTTGCCCTAATACGTTCTACGCGGTCTTGGGTCAGAGGATGTGTTCTTAGATAAGGATCTTGCAGTTTTTCTGATAAAAGCTCTTGCCCTAAAAGCTTTGTCAAAAAAGTTCTAAGACCACGAATAGGCCATTTTAAAGCTTCTAGATATTTAACAGCAAGCATATCTGCTGCCTCTTCTTCAGAGCGACGATAGTGCAAAAAAGTATGCAGAGCTTGTGAAGATCCTCCTAGTGCTAAAGCAAGGCCAGCGTCCGGTGACCCTAAAAGCCCAACCGCAATACCCACAAGGGCCCCAAGAAGTCCAACTTTTTGGGCATTTTCCATGGCGCCGTACATCCGCACTAAATGGCGGGCAGCAATATGACCCACTTCATGGGCTAGAACGCCTGCAATTTCTTCTGGATTTTCTGTTTCCATTAAAAAGCCTGTGTAAAAAAGAAGCGTATTATTAGGCAAAGCAGCGGCGTTAAGGGCAGATTCTACAATCATAACAATACGGGCTTCTTCTGGATTGAGACCTGCGACTTTAAATAAAGGATCAAGATAGTTTTTTAGAATTTTTTCAATTTCGGCGTCGCGAATAGCTGTTCCTTTTTTAAATTCTGCCGAAGCATATCCATTTATAAGGATCAACAAAGCAATGCATAAAGATTTAATGTTCATAGAATTAGTCTATCAAATAATTTGCTCAAAAAGCTTCTACTTTTTTCTTTTTTTAATGCTTACCCTATACTAAGATCATCAGATGATGAATACACCCTTAAGAATTGGCACACGTGCTAGTAAGCTTGCACGAATTCAAACAGATATTTTTGTTCGAAAATTAAAAGAAGTTTATCCGTCATTGCAGGACGATAAATTGATTATTAATCCTCAAGAAACTTCTGGGGATAAACATGCATCAGAGCGGCTTGCAGATATCGGCGGGAAGGGGCTTTTTACAAAGGAATTGGATGGCTCTCTTTTAAAAGGGGATATTGATATTGCCGTCTATTCATTGAAGGATGTTGAAACAATTTTACCAGAAGGAATAGAAATCGCTTGCGTATTAGAGCGTGGTGATCCAAGAGATGTTTTTATTTCAAAAGCAGGCCTTTCTTTAAAAGATCTTCCAAAAAATTCTGTTATTGGTACAGCTTCTTTAAGAAGACAAGCGCAAATCCTAGAATATCGTCCAGATCTAAGGATTAACTTAATGAGGGGAAATGTTCCAACGCGCCTCCAGAAATTAATAACGGAAGGATTTGATGGAACCCTATTGGCGTTGGCAGGATTAGAGCGGTTGGGATTAGAGACGGGTATTACAGAAATTTTAGATCCCTCCTTTTTTGTTCCTGCGGCTGGGCAAGGGGCAATTGTTGCGTGCATTAAAAAAGACCGTCAGGACATAAAAGATCTTTTAGCTCCTCTCAACCATGAAGAAACTTTTTTGTGCATTACAGCAGAGCGTTCCCTCTTAAAATCTTTGGATGCAACGTGCCGAACCCCTGTTGGGTCTTAT
>VGCX01000076.1 GCA_016869935.1 Alphaproteobacteria bacterium | reverse complement strand
TCTAACGAAGCTTTAGCGTAGTTAGAAGGGCACATAACTGTTATCTAATAAAGCGGGAAGGAAATAAAAATAGAAATTCTTTAGCAGCCCCCCTACGCCAAGGCTTCGGGCGGCACTCCTAGCTCTAACGGCCTTCAGGTGGCTTGCCACGGATGCCCGACCTGTCTAACGAAGCTTTAGCGTAGTTAGAAGGGCACATAACTGTTATCTAATAAAGCGGGAAGGAAATAAAAATAGAAATTCTTTAGCAGCCCCCCTACGCCAAGGCTTCGGGCGGCACTCCTAGCTCTACCTCGCTTCGGGTGACAGTCCGGTGGCCTGCCACCCGAAGCTCGCAGAGCGTAGGGTGGTGGGCGTAGCCGGGATTGAACCAGCGACCCCTACGATGTCAACGTAGTGCTCTACCACTGAGCTATACGCCCGCTTTTACATGCATGGTATAGGTTTTTGTATACTGATGCATAAAAAAATACAAGGTTTTTGTCTGAAAATCACGTAAGCTTGTCAAAAGAAAATTTCTCGGCAAGCGAACGATCTTGATTTTTAGATACCAAAATATCTTTAATAAAATCAAGGGGAAGATCTGGGTTTTCTAAGACACACCTCTTAATTATTTCCGTGCTTATTTTAATAAAGTTATCCATAAAAATTCCTTATGTTTGGGTTGTACGTTATTATATGTACTCTATTTTTTAGGAGCCATTATACCTTCCCTAAATTCCACAAGAAGTTTTCTTCTTTTTTCTTCAATTTCTAGAAGTATTTTTTTATGTGTGGGCCACCGTTCCTTAGATACGTGACGCACATTCATGATCACTTCACAAAAACTCTGTTCAAGCACCCATTCTACTCCTAAATCTTTGAGATAAAAAAGGATTTGAGGCCAACTATCTTTAGAGATAGATTCAAGGACTAAAACAAGGTGAGAAACACTATGCATGTCAACTCCTAGAGGCATTAAATCTAACAAATATCTCGCGACTTTATCACTTTTTTTTGGGCTTAACTTATCAAAAGAGTAGATAATTGATGAAATTGTTGATGCGCTTGTATCAGCTCTTATTAATCTCTTCAATATAGGCATAACTTTTTGCCATTGTGAAAACCATGTATTGCCAATAGCTTTAATAATTAGAGATCGATCTTCTTCATCCATGTCATCTCGAAAAAACTGTTGCGCATCACTATGAACAAATCTTGAAATTTGGGACTCAACCGCCTCATACCTCGATCCGCCTCCATACACAAATTTCATCGCAGTAACAGATTGATACACCATTTCTCTTTGAACTCTTTGCATTGCAATTTTAACCTCTTCTGGTATCAAAGGTCGATCTCCTACCGGAGAAACAGATCTTCCACTCCCTTCACCTCCTTCTTCTTCTGCAGAAAGTGCGGTAAACGATAAAAAACAAGAGCTCAATAAGACTATAGATATTTCGCGTTTTGTTAGCATAAAAAATTCCTCCTGATCATATTAATACCAAAAAAATTTATAGTTTATTAATAAAAATTACAATTATTTTATCAAAAAAAATAAAATTTTTCGTCCCTGTTTTCCCCGATATGGCCCCCAAAGCTCCATTGATTCTTCCATTCCCTCCTGTTATAGTAAAACCATCATAAAATAGAGGGAGTTCGGTATGAATCGTTTGCTGTTATTAGTATGTATTTTAGGAATCACTGCGTGTGATCAAACAACAAAACCCTACCTTACCCTTAAGGATGCCCCTGATTTAGACCATAAGCCCCCTATCACGCGGGAGAAAATCAAAGCTGAGCTTGCTGTTATGCAAGCGTCCACGTCAAACAAGGAAGGGATTCATGGATCTTAAAGGATCAGACCCTTTTGCTGGAAAACCCTCCTGCCGTAATTACCAGTGGCAGTGGGTAGAGGCATGCCCTCGTACGACAAATTATTTGCAGCAAAAGCACCAAATCCCTGAAATTATTGCGCGCCTTCTCGCCCAAAGGCAAGTTCACCCAGATCACGCGGAAAGCTTTTTGAATCCAAAACTCAAGGATCTTATGCCTGATCCTTTTCACTTGAAGGATATGGATCTTGCCGTAAGGCGCGTTATAAAGGCAATCCAGGCAAAAGAACCCATCATAATTTTTGGGGACTACGACGTGGATGGCGCAACGTCCACAGCCCTTCTGAAACGCTTTTTTGATGCCCTTTCAACACCCAATGATTTTTATATTCCCAATCGGCTTACAGAAGGATACGGCCTGACTCAGGGAGCCCTTCAGTCGCTTTATAATAAGGGATACCGACTGGTGATAACCGTCGACTGTGGAACAACATCCTATGAAGCCTTGAACTGGGCTAAGGAACACCATATGGATGTGATCATTTTAGACCATCACACCAGTGAAAAAACTCTACCCCCAGCGTTCGCTTTGGTTAATCCTAATCGCTATGACGAAGCATCGCCGTATACCTACCTTTGTGCAGCAGGATTAACGTTTCTTTTTTTAACAGCCCTTAAAAGCCGTTTGCAAGACACGTTTCCTTCTCTTCCTGATCTTCGGGGATTTTTAGACCTTGTCGCTTTGGGCACGGTATGTGATGTCGTGCCATTGGTTGGCCTTAATCGAGCCTATGTTTCTCAGGGTCTCAAAGTCATTTCAAAACAAACAAATACAGGGCTTAAGGCCCTTTTTAAAAGCGCCGCTATTAACGAAAAAGTTTCCGCATATCATTTAGGGTTTATTCTTGGCCCACGCATTAACGCAGGGGGACGTATTGGAGAATCCGACTTGGGTGCCAAGCTTTTATCCACCGATGATCTATTACTCGCTGAGAAAATTTCCCAGCGACTAGAGGCCTTGAATAGTGAACGTCAAACCCTTGAAGCCATCATGCTAGAGGATGCCTGTAAGCAAGTAGAAGAGAAAGGTCTTCACAATCAATCGGTTATCTGCGTTGCGTCTGATAAGTGGCACATGGGCATTGTAGGCATTATCGCTGGACGTCTTAAAGACCTTTATCACCGCCCCTGCTTTGCTATTGCAATCGATGATCAGGGTATTGGCAAAGGATCCGGTCGATCTATTCCAGGCGTTGATTTAGGGCGCCTTGCTCACGAAGCATGCGCAGAGGGTCTCTTGATCAATGGGGGCGGCCATCCCATGGCAGCCGGCATTACCGCTTCCAAAGATCGCATCGAAGATTTCAAAGAATTTTTAAAAACCCACATCCCTAAAACAGATACATTACCTACTCTTCCAATTCATGGTGCGTTAGCAATTTCTGGGGTGTCTTTGGAATTAATTGATCTTTTAGATCAACTATCCCCTTTTGGGCAAGAAAACCCTTCCCCTAATTTTGTTTTGACGAATGTTCGCGTATCTTATAGCAACGTTGTTGGTAGCGGGCATATTCGATGCATTCTAGAAAGCGAAAATGGCCACCGACTTCCAGCCATTGCCTTCCGTGAAGCTGAAACCCCTTTAGGGCAACACCTATTATCTAATGAAAAAAACCGCCCCTTCCATGTGGTTGGAACCCTAAAATCCAACCACTGGCAGGGTCAATCTAATCCCCAGTTTTTAATTAAAGATGCGATGGGGATCTAAGGAATTACCATCCTCCTGATTCGAACCTATGAAGTTTGTTCATACTGGGTTGCCGCGGGTCAATTTTCTTCCCTCTTTTCACGCTATCAGGACTGGGAGTAGATTTCATGCTCTCTGACTCTGGACTTGAAGGGCTTGCCACTGATGCCACAACTTGTAGATGGTGAGCTTTTTTTGGCGTCCGCATAGCTAAAACGTGAGACTGAATCTGAAAAAAATCTTTTTCAGAAAACAGCGCTTTTTCTACAGTTGGAATTTCTCCCCACGATTTAAAGGATAAAAATTCTGCAATCCAATTTCTAATGGGCTCTAAAGACCAATACTCCAAAGACCTATTCTTCATGCAATTGTAACGAACAGCCATATAGCCTGGTGATTTTTTCTCCAACACTTCATCAAGAATTGTTGTAGCATTGGTTATAACTGCTTGTTTGACCTTTCCCTCTTCTCTGTTGGAAACAACATGTAGTAAATAATATCCATAAAGCGGCCAAACGATATGATCTTTCAACCAATGCGCTCTACCAAAACATGCTGTATCTCTTACATACGCATAGAAATCCTCATATTTCCCCGCACGATAGAGGGCTAAGCTTTCTTCTCTTGCTGCCTCAGCATGTTGTTTTGTTGGTGTTTTGATGGGACCTTTTGGCCTTAAGATTGGCCATTTTGCTCCAACGGGTAAATCAGAGAGATCTCCTTCCGTTGCACGACTGGAAACGGTTAAAGAAAGGGATAGCAAAAAAATGTAGTGGGAGAGGGTTTTGATAGACATAGTATTTCCTTTTGTTCTACGGGTTGATAAGGTTAAATAAGATTGAATTTTTTATTTTCAAGTGCAGAGGATTAAAAAAAATGAAAAACCTACGTCCATGGGGTTTTTATGAGGTTTTATACAAGGATGAGACCTGTCAAATTAAGCGGATTCAGGTAAACCCTGGGCATCAAACATCCCTTCAGAGCCACCAGTACCGATCAGAACATTGGATTGTGCAACAAGGAAGAGCAACGGTCACCTTAGAGGACGATGTAACCGTGCTGAACCTTCAGGAAGTCTGCTTTGTTCCCGCGACAAAAAAGCATCGATTATCCAATAAAGAAACGGTGCCTCTTGTGATTATCGAAATTCAAACAGGAAGTTATTTTGGTGAAGATGACATTATCCGTTTTCAGGATGATTATGATCGAGATGGAATCAGTAACGCACAATAGAATCACATAAACGCCTTATCTCTGGGGTGTAGACCTTGATACGCTCAAAGATTTCGTTTGCCAATTCTTCATCATATGTATGAGACGTCATGTTACGATCTTCAAGCATTTGCAGCCATAAATTTTCATCGTTGACAACCCCGCTCTTAAAAGCCTCTTGAATCACCTCTTTTGGATAATTAAGAGAGATACCTTTCTCTGAAAAAAAATCTTTGAGAAATTTCCAACAAAGCTCAAAAGTAAATTCAAATCGTTGAATAGTTGCGTCAATATTAGAGCGATCTGGCTCATTGGGCTTTAAATAAATGATCTCTAAAGCTATCAAAGCTTTTTGGAGCTTTTCAAATTTAATTTCCGCTTTTTTCATACAATACCTTTTTATCATTCATAATATTTGTTTTGAGCTTATTATTCAACGACACTTTATCAAATCGTACACAATCAATCTTTAGAAGCGTATCAGCATTCTCTATAATTTCTTTAACTTGAAGCCAATTTTGATTGCTGGCTGTTGGACAAACTATGGCTAAATCTATATCTGCCCTATCTTCGTTATCACCTCTGGCACGCGATCCAAAAAGCCATATTGCATCAACCCATGGAAGTAGTTTGAGTTTTTCAATAAACTGATAATTCTTAATTTCTTTCAAAATCTACCCCTCCCCTGACTCTCGAAGGGCCTCTACACCGGGCAAGGGATACCCTTGCAACCATTCAAGGAAGGCTCCCCCAGCCATGGAAACGTAGGTAAAATCCTTCAAACACCCTGCTTGGTTTAGCGCACCAACGGTGTCCCCTCCCCCTGCAACGCTCGTAATCGACCCTGCCTTTGTTTTCTTTGCTAAATGCCGCGCCACTAATTTTGTTCCATAGTCAAAGGGTGGATACTCTGAAACACCAAGAGCCCCGTTCCAAACAACGGTTTTCGATTGATCAATAGCCTCAATTATATCCTCAAGCGTTGCAACACCTACATCTAAAATCATTTGGTCTTCTGGAACCTCAGAAACACTGACCAGAGCAGATTTAGCACCAGGTTCCGGTGCTTTTGCAACGACACAGTCTTTCGGCAAAATCATACGACAGTCTCGACGTATCAATTCTTGAAGGATATGAATCGCCTGTTTTACCATTGTTTCTTCAAAAAGGGATCGCCCTACATTATGACCTAACGCGTACAAAAATGTATTTGCCATTGCCCCACCGATTACAAGAGTATCTACCCGATGCGCCAAACTTTTAAGCAAGCTGATTTTGGTCGATACTTTTGCCCCGCCCACAATCGCCATAAAGGGGTGAGACGGCCTTGTTAAAGTACTTTCCAACATATGCAGCTCTTTTTCAAGAAGACGTCCTGCATAGGATGGAAGATATTTTGTAATGCCGACCACAGAGGCATGAGCCCTATGAGATACAGAAAAAACATCGTTCACATAAATATCGCCAAGAGACGCAAGTTTTTCCGCAAAAAGAGGATCATTTGTTTCTTCTTCGTTATAAAACCGTAAGTTTTCCAGAAGTGCTATTTCTCCAGGCTTCAAGGAATTGACAAGGCTACTTGGTGTTTCACCAATACAATCATCGGCGAAATAAATACCCTCTCGTAGCAGAAAGGAAAGCTCATCCATAACGGGTCGAAGAGACAAGCTGACATCTCGTTTGCCGTTTGGACGACCAGCATGCGAGAGGAGAATGATTTTTGCCCCGTTCTGACGAAGCTCTCGAATCGTTGGAAGAGATTCTACGATACGGGTGCTATCCATCACGCGGCCATGCGCTAGAGGCACATTAAAATCAACCCGAACTAAAACCCGTTTCCCCTTTACATCAACTCCATCTAGCGTCTTCATTGTCATCATTTATACCTTTTTATTGATAAAAACAGAGTATCGG
>VGCX01000075.1 GCA_016869935.1 Alphaproteobacteria bacterium | reverse complement strand
ACTCATGCGATCTCCCTTTATTCTTTGATGGATGTTCCCCAAACAGGAACATTTTCGTAATCTTGTGGATTAAATGCCTCTAAGGGTAGCTCCAAGGATTGTGGTGTAAGAGCCCCTCCTATATCTTTTAAAAGCTCATAAGCTGACACCAAGTGATCTTGTTTTGCGCCGAGTAGCTGAAGTTGAGCAGAGAAATATTCTTGTTCCGCTGTCAATAAGTGAAGGGTAGTTTTTAACCCCGCGCTAAATTCTTCTTTCATGCAATCGTAAGCAATTTTTGCGGCTTTCACCTGCTCTTCTGTTTCAATAATGTTTTTCCGTTTGGCTTCCATTGTTTCCCAGCGTGTTGTTATAGCGGCTGCAACCATACGTTTCGTATTAATAATATCAATTCGTTTTTTTGCCGCATCATATTTGTATTTACGAAGTCCTGCTTGTGTGGATCCTTTAAAGTCAAGAGGAACAGAAACCGTTGCAGCGGCTTCGAAAGTGCTTGTTGCACTTTTGCTAAAGCTTGTTGACCAGTTCGATTGGAAATTCCGAGAACCCGTTGCGGAAACATCAACGGAGGGAAGCAAGCCAGCAGAAGCTTGGTTTGCTGTCTCTTTTGCCTGCAAGGCATCTGCTTCAGCGGCTTTTAGGTCATTGCTCTGTTCAAAGGCTTGTTGAATGGCTTCTTCTTTGGACTTTGGTAAGTTAGAGGGTAGCCCTAAGGGGGCTGGTATTTGTGGGCCAGAAATACCTGTATATTGTTCAAGAACAGCTAAAGCATTTTCAACTTCC
Source organism: Alphaproteobacteria bacterium (assembly GCA_016869935.1). Lineage (GTDB taxonomy): Bacteria > Pseudomonadota > Alphaproteobacteria > UBA7879 > VGCX01 > VGCX01. The sequence goes on along the minus strand of VGCX01000075.1, from coordinate 5,924 downwards.
GCTTTGGCAAGGGTTACAGCCGCTTTTACCTTTGCAAGCTTTGCCTCCGTTTGTGCAACATCTGAAATAGTATTAGCGCCGAGTTCGTTTGTGCTTTTAGCAACACGAGATTGTTCTTCTAAGACTTTTTGATTGGCAAGATAAACATCATAGCTTTCTTGCTTAAGAACCAAATCAGAGTAGGCTTTTATCACTTGAAAAAGAAAAGAGCTTTCTTGTTTTGCATAGCCAGCCAAAGTTTTTTCAACATTGTGTTTTTGGGCACGGATACTTGCAACACTTCCACCCCCTGCAAAAATATTTTGACTTAAAGTTACAGCATTTTTAGCCGAATGAACTTGTTGATTTCCGGTAGCGCTTCCAGGTGGGCTATTTTGGCCGTATGCATTGGTTTTGGTGTGAGTATGATTAAAGTCAGCAGTATACGAAGAACTGAGGCCAACTTTTGGAAGCCATCCTTCTCGCTTTGCAGCAGACAAGGCTTCATAACTTCCTTTAACATCATATTGGTACGAAGTTAAGAACGTCATCTTATAGGCGGCAGTTAAGGCCTCTTTTAAGGTTACTGTTGGTGTTTTTGGTGTTGCCTTTGAAACAGAAGGCAAAGAACCAGCTACAGTATTGGTTGCAAGAAAAACCATAAAAAGAATATATAAAATTTTCATCGATAATAGATCTATTTTTAAGTAATTGATGACTATCATACAGGGGTTTTTTTGTCCTGTGAAGGCGCATTTTTTGGATAATAAAGAATTCCCCCTGTTAAGGGTTCTTTGACCCCTGTTGTTGTTGGAAAGGTAAGGGGTAGGTTTTGAATGCTTCGTTTGGCAAGATAGGCAAAGGCTTGTGCTTCCAAGAAATCACTGGAAAACCCTAAAACATCAATAGGGTCAACGCGGAACGATGGATCTATAAGACGAAGATTGTTCATAAGGCCCTGATTATGGCGCCCTCCTCCTGCTATATAAAGGGTAAGAGGCTTTTGTGGAAGGTGCTTAAGACCTTCAATGACACACTGGGTTGTAAAGGCGGCAAGTGTTGCCAGGCCATCTTCTAAGGAAAGTCCCAAGGGGAGTTCTTGAAAATCCAGTCGATCTAAGGATTTTGGAGGGGTTAAGGCAAAAAAAGGATGATTCATCCATTTTGTGATCCAGTCTTTATGCCCCTTTCCTTGAAGGGTTTTTTCACCATTTTTATCGTAAAATTCTTTTGTGTGATGATACATCCATTGATCCAACAAAGCATTGCCGGGTCCTGTATCAAAGGCAATCAGGTTTTTATCGTCAATATAAGTAATATTTGCGATCCCCCCAATATTTAAAATTGCTAAGGGCTTTGGAAGATTCTGGCACAAAGCTTGGTGAAAAATAGGAACAAGGGGTGCCCCTTCCCCTCCATTTTTTATATCATTGTCGCGAAACTCAGTTACAACGGGAATTTCCAACAAATTTGCCAGCATATAGCCATTTCCAATTTGCCAGGTGCGTCCTTTTGGGTGTTTTTTTGGGGATTGATGCAAAATTGTGTGACCATGAAATCCTATAAGATCAATATCGGCAGGGGATATAGCGTATTGATTCAGAAAGGTAACGATACTTTTGTAATGCAAATGGGTTAAATGTTCTTCGATAAGTTGAATCGTTGTGGTTTTGTTTTTTGCCCCTAAAATCGAGTTTAAATCTTTCTTGAAATCCTCATTATAGGGCACAAAAAGTGTAGGCCCTTGCTCAAAGATTTTTATACCATCTGTTTGAAGGACAGCAATATCAATGCCATCCATCGATGTGCCACTCATAAGGCCTAGGGTCCATTTTTTCATTGAGGGATTCTTTCTAACTGTGAGTTATGTGCAAAAATATTACCTAAATTTTTTTGTAAGCTCTCAAGTACCATGGTTCTATCAGGAAGAAAAGGAATAACGATATCTTTTAGCCATCTTTCCCATTCTTGTTGAGCATTTTTCATCAGTGTGTTGTTAAAAATATCCTCAATTCCATTAAAAACTATGCCTTTGGCAGCACATTTTTGATGCACGAGTTCTGGCAACGCCTCTGTATCAATTTTTTCTTTGTATGTGCTTAAAATACTCCACAAATCATAATAATCTCTGACCCTAGACCTTGCCCACCCTCGCTCATGTAATTTTTTAGAAAATTGTAGGAGGGCTCGAATCTTTTCGGCTACGACTTCATTAAGGTCATATGTCTGGATGCAGAAATCAAAAAAAGAATCATAGGGATGTATAATCGCCCTCTCTATAGAAGGCAGGATAACTTTTTCTTCAAAAGAAATTTCAACATACGCTTTGGTCAGAAATTCTCTTTGCCAAGGCATTTTTGCTTCGATGACAAAAGCTTGCTGTCCTTCTGGATGTGGGTGTTTTTGTGTGTAAGGAGAACACTTCAAATATAAAGCCTCACCTTGTTTTTGAATCAACGCTTCACTTAGGCGACACGCCTCTATTATATGGTTGCACAAAGAAGCCCTAAGATACTCTGAATTTCTAATAACACTCATGTCTAGGTCTTGAGAAAAACGATAATCCCCGAAATAACATTTGCGAAGACAAGTTCCGCCTTTAAAAACGAGAGATGTTTTTAGTGGTTCAATCTGACATATTCCTGCAAGAATCCATGACAGAACATAATCTTGTTCTATAATTTCCCATGAAACGCCATGAAGATTTTTGTAATACTGAAGTCGAGCTTTAAGATTCATTTTACATTCTCCATTAGTTTCCATTTTTTGTGAATGGACCCACAGCGTGGGCCATCAGGATTAAGCTTTTGAATAGATTTTATAGGAAGTGACATCAGCTTTTCTTGAAACGCAGGATAGGCATTTAATGTTTCAAACATCCACCCAAGGCGTTGCCGAACAACTATTGGCATTTTCTTTGTATAATCCCACAGTAAATCTAAATCTAAAACTTCCCTTGGTAAAGCGTTAGAAAAAGCATGAATCACTTCTAAAAAACCACCGCAAAAAGCAGGATCTATCAATCCATCAAGCAGTGTTTTTTCCATGGTTGTAATCCAAATAGGCGCTTCCCCTATGAAGATACGATTTGCTCCAAAAAACAAATCAGGATTTACTCTTTTAATGTGAAACGAGGTATGATCAATCAAATAATTGTTTTTTTGAGAAAGATTCGCATTTTTTAAACGAGGCACTGTTACATAAACAGTATGACTCATCTGGTCAGTTAATTGATAAAAACCCATTGCAGAACGATGAGAGATCGCCCCCTTTTTTGCAAGCTTCATCGCAATTTCGAAAGAATGAATAGGCCCACCTGATAAAAATTCAGTTGGCAAAGAATAAAGGCCGCACCCCAATCGTTGAAGAGTTTCATTTTTTCCCATTACTGGAAGAATTTTTCGGGCATAGGATTTCGAAAAATTTTTTTCCTTTAAAAGAGGTGATATATCCTCAAAAGAAAAAACGCGTAATCCCTGTTGAGCGAAAGTCTTTATTAATTCCATTTATTGTATCCAATATGCATAATATGATATAATATATCTACATTTGCAATTTAAATACATAGAATTTTTCTACGATTTAAGTTTTATCTGTCACCCAAACACAACACTTTTTAAAGAAACGGAGGGGGCATGGGGGAATAGGAATTGTGGAAGACAGAAGAATTTGTTAGCGTATAGTTAATCAATTTATTTTTAAACGAGGATTTAAAATGAAAAAAATATTATTAACAACGATTCTATTGGCGGCTGGATCTGCTGTTGCAGAAAGCGCCCTCACAGGCATTCACCTAGGGGTGGACGCTGGACTACAACGCGCTGATTTTAATCAGTATTTGGATGCATCAAATGGTCCACGTTTTTCGCATGCAAAAGTTAAAAAACCATCGTATCAATGGACGGGGGCGGCATCACTGGGGTATTTCAAGGATTCTAATGATCTACACTATGGGGCAAAATTTTCGTTCGGCAGTGTGTTTGGGGATCGGATTAAAAAACCAACGGATTCTACAGGACAATATGAACCAATTTCCGTAAAACTTAAGCAACAATATTCACTCGCCTTGGTAGGCCATCTTGGCACCTATGTTTCCAACGACACGGTTGTTTATGGATCTTTGGGAATCAAGCGTTTGCGCTATGATTTGGAGCTTAAATCCATAGAGACGGGAACACCAAAAGCAGTGAATGGAACCGTTGGAAGAACGTTGTGGGGTCCAGTCATTGGTGTTGGGATGAAAAAGGCCCTTAATGATACTTGGGCGTTTAATAGTGAACTATCCTATGAATTTTATTCAAAGGCAAAATCAGGAAGTTTTGATTCTACAGCCGGTCGATTTATCGCAACGACCATTCAGCCAAGAATTTGGTCTGTAAATATTGGCCTTTCTCGTAAGTTTTAAGTAAAATTCCTTCTATCAAGAGAGTAATTTTTGCAATTACTCTCTTGGATAGACTTGTTTTCTATAAATATTTACTGCATATTAATATCATTAGATATTTAAAGGTTGGTGTAATGAACAAGAAATTATCTCTTTTTTTATGTATTTTTCTTTGTGTGCATCCATTGGTTTCTTTTGGACATGAAGCTTTGTTGAATCTTTACTTAACGGTTTCTGCTTCTTCAGATGTCAAATACTCAAATATTGTAGATGATGGTCTCCTTCCTTTGCTTCGAAGCAAGTACCCTGATCCTAATATGCTTAAAAGATATGGTTTTTCTGATCAAAATCTGAAAAATTTTGGTTACACTCTTTACCCCCCCCGCGTGGGAAGCGTTTCAGACAGAGTTAACCGCGATGGATCGTCGGGCGGTTTATGGACGTTTGGTCGGTGGGGATGCGCTTTTTGCAGATGTTCCTAGAGCCCACGGGGAGCGTGTATCAGTTTGGTTTGCACATGCGCTTAATACAAAGTTTGCAACCCAAGAAGATCTCAAAACTTCAGCGGCGGAAAGGCGACCACAGTTTGAACCAGTGATTGAACGGCTTAAACAGGAAGAAGACATTCAGGAAGCCATGACGGCTGTGATTGTTGCGTCTTTCTCAACCGAAGAACGATATCAAGCAGCAGAATGGCTTATGAGTGAAAGGGTACGAGGATTTCATCCAACACTGGATGATAGCATTTCTTATATTTTGGCAACTAAGGAAGAAGGGGCGGAAAATAAAGAACGCATACGAAGGGCTTATTCTTTAACAGCTAGTTTTGCTAGAGCTTTGGAAGGTATTTCTGACAGAGCCCTTTTAGCAAAGTATTTAATAACCGTAGGCTGTAATTTAGAAAATCCAGAAAATTTTCAAGAAAATGCTTTATCCTTTTTAGGAAAAAGCATAATGCAAAAAGAATCTGTATACTTTAACGTTTTTGAAAATGATGATGAAGCCTTGAGATTATTTAAAGAAAGGGGCTTTAGCGTAGATAAGTCTTTTGAAGAAAATTATAGTATTATTCAAGCTGCAAGAAAAGATAAGATAAGACATCGAGCATTAAATATACTAGCAGGGGGATATTCTAATATTAAGTTGTATAAAAACCAGGAAGAGTTTATTGCAATAGCCATCGATTGTCATTTAGGGCGGGATGATCAAGCTTACACAAAGACGTTGGAGCGTATGAATTGGGTAGCAACAGTTCACTACCTAAGCGAAGTTTATAAGACCTTAGAAGACCCTTCTTATAGAGTAGAAGCATTCATGAGGGAATCTTTGGCGCGTGGATTAACACGTGCGGCTACAAATACTCAAGAAATTCTTGATGAAGTTGACCGCATTCTTCGACGTTAAAGACATTTTTATTTTTCATTAGCTGGGAAAAATTCGTATAGGCCTTGTTTTTTTCTTATTATTTACTACATATTAATCGTATGTAATTTGTTAGAGGATTAGTATGTATAAAATATTAAATTCTTTTTTTATTGTCTTATTGTCTTTTGCTTTGCCT
>VGCX01000074.1 GCA_016869935.1 Alphaproteobacteria bacterium | reverse complement strand
GGCCCTGTTGCAAGCCACCCTGATTCCAAGCAGGCTTGAACTTCTTGAAGTTCCTTTTCTGTAATTGTTGGCTTTGCAAAAGGTAAAAATGTTGTCCGTGTCATAAAGATACCTTTAATTCATTGCCTTCTACATACCATAGACTTTAAAAAAAACCTAAGAAAACTTTAAAAAAGTCTATCATCAAGAGAGATAGGGTTATAGCTAGGTTTTGAGGCTATTTTTTAGTACTATCTATCACCTGATCAACAATCTCATCCCCAAATAGTCTGCGAGCATCCTCTATATCAACAAGGCCTAATTCGGAATGATCGCTTGAGGGCCAGGGCAGACCAAGTCTTGTGCTTTTTTTTCCACTTATTATCGTCCTTATCTTTTTTTTCAGAATATTGCGCGCATTCTTTAGATCCTCTTTAGGAGGACGCAGGTCAAATGCACCTTGACTTGTTATGAACATTCTTCTTTCTGAAGCGCTAATAGGAATAAACTCCCCTACAAGGCTTGGTTTTATAGGCATCAGGATATCACCAGTTAAATTGTTTCTTAGGGAAAAATTAAAATTCCACCCCTTGTATGGCTTATCGTTTTTTGGTTGTCTTTTTCGTGACAAACGAATAAGCAAAAACGCCGTTTGGTTAAGATCTTTGTGTAGTTCTGAAATTGGGAATACTAAGGGATTGCCATTTATATTGTAGCGGCACAAAGGTTGCGTTGTTATTCCATCCCCACAAGTCCTACTTATTTCCAATGATTCTACGGCAAGAATGGTATATCTTGGATCAATTTTTGTCTTTAAGGAACATAAATCAAAAGGTTTACCTTCTTCCCAACCCTCTTCAAGCAGAGAAGTTGCTTTGTAATAGGGAATAGGTGTTACCGCCCCTTCTCTAGAGACAATTTTTCCTTTGTCTAGTTTCAAAGGAAGGGTGGGGTTTTCCATTCCTGAAAAAGTAATGTCTATGACAAGTTCGCCTAGCTTTTTAAATGCATTGAAAGATGCTTCTGTATCGAAGGTGAATCGAATACAGCTGCTTGGGCGTGATGTAACAGATGCTACAGTGTCCTCACGTATTCCCCCGCTAGCACCAGCAGCCGCACCGGCTGGACCTGCTGAATCTTCTTCTGCGACAGCGAATAAACGTCTAGCAATAGGAGCGACCTCTTCTTCGGATGCTTTGGCAATACAAGATCCAAATATGACTACAGTAAATAATTTTACACAAAATCTATACATAATAAAACCTATAAAAATATAATGAATGTATCAATTTTATTCGTCGTGCAAGATATCTATATAAAGATTTTATCGTTATTTGAAAAATCAGGTCGACCATATAGCAATTCTAGGAGTGCAAGTTTATTTCAACTTTTAGCCTAATACGACCTTTGCGTAACTGGTGGACAACTATATCTTGCATAAAGGCCTTGGTATTTCTGCAAAAGCCCCTGTATATAGGGCAAGACATCTTCGTAATGGTGGTTGTTTTCTTGGTGCTGCCCATACAAAGCTTTTAATTTACAGTAATAATTACGATTATTTTTTTGCAAACATGTTTGCATATTAATGCGAGAGTCTGTAACTAGTTTTTCAGAAGGAGGGGCTTTGACTACCAGGCGTTGAATAATACCCCGTGCCTAGAGATTTATTGATGCCTTGATTTATCCTAGAAGATGCAAGGACTCGGTTAAAATTTAGCTCTGCATTGCCTTGTGTGCACTAGGCAAAACTTTCATAACTGACCAAACATGCTGTAATAAATAATACTTTTTTCATTTTTTTCCTCCCTGTAAATTGATTTAAACAACTTCCCATACCATTCCTTATTTTTCTTTTTTCTCGCCGCAAAGAGCGTAACACGTTTTCGAATAAGACATCCAAAGCGTATAGCAGTTTGTCTTATAGGGTCCCCCACAAAGATTGGGTAGGTTTTCTTTAAGGAGTGTTAAGCATTTTGTGACATTAAAACCGCAGTTTGAACAATCGGATCCACAAAAAACACCCACTGGGTTTTTTGCTTGATCCGCTGTCAGCGAAAGGGGGGGAGATGATTTTGCCCCTGATTTTTTCTTGCACCCAGTCATGCTGGATAAAACCACAATAAAACTTAGAAAAAGTAAAAAGGGTTTCATTACTTTTTCTCCTGTTGTCTAAATGGCTTTAATTCGAATAATAGTTTTATAATAACCGCCCAAAAATATTTTTTATTATATTTTTATTGTATATTATATTTTTTACTGTGTGAATATTTAATTTGAAGAAGCTGAGGGGGTAGAAAAAGGTAGCCTGTAAATGTTAAGACTACATTCATCCGACTTTACCCTTTACAACAAAGCAGGGATTTTTTATAGTACAGGCATTAGGGCCATGATCATGGCTTTTTTCTTGGGGTGTAGCCAAGTGGTAAGGCAGCGGTTTTTGGTACCGCCATCCGTGGGTTCGAATCCTACCACCCCAGCCACTTTTTCTTTTGGGTATGCGTTGTTTTTATATCTTAGTTGCGTTTTTTGATGTGTAGCCAATTATCCCAATTTTCATTCAAAAGCACGTAACCACTTCCAAACTGGTACTACCTCAATTTTGTATTGGCGATCATTTATCTTTAAAATTTCTGAAAATTCCTCATTTTCAGTGATAATCAATCCTGTTGATAAAGAAAATTTATCCATTGCTTCAATCAACCCTGAAATTTCTCTTTCTTTCGTTGAAGGATCATAGAGCTCTTCGCATACTTGGATCACTTGCCGCGTATAAACACCCTCGCGCACTATAAAGTCACATTCTTTAGTGCCTTTATGATAAAAAATATCATATCCTCTACGCTTGAGTTCTATAAAAACAATATTTTCAAGCATACGTCCCCGGTCCTCGCTTGTTCTAAACCCAAGGATTTTGGCAAGAGCATGATCAATGAAATAGACTTTTCTAGGTGATTGTTGTTGAATTTTTAGATTATCGTCGTACTGATTGACAAAGAAACTTAAAAAGCTATTTTCAAGATAGCTACAATAATCAGAGATGGTCGTTCTACTTTTAATAATTTCACCATTATTATTAATCATACCCAAAAGCTTAGATAATGTCATTTCTTTACCACAATTGCTCGCTAAGAAAAAAACCAACTTTTTTAGCGCTTCTGGGTTTTGGACTCTGTACCTTGTAACGATATCTCTATAAAGGATGCTTTCATAAAGAGACCTTAAATACTCTGTATCTTGGTTTTTTATATAGGCAGGAATCCCCCCCAACTCTAGGTATTCAGCATATCTCTTTCTTAAAACTCCGATCTCTGTTGTACTCAAGTCTTTCTTTTTGATCGGCACTTGAGTTTGGGAAAATTCGGCAAAAGAAATAGGATAAATATCAAGTGATATATACCGTCCCGTTAGTCTTGTCCCTAATTCTTCGCTAAATAAATTAGCATTTGACCCTGTAATGTATATCTTGCACCCTGCATTGTACATACGCCGGACAAACAGTTCCCAATTTGGTATGTTTTGAATCTCATCCAAATAGAAGTTTTTCTGTACCCCATAAAGAGAAATGAGCACCTGATGTAAAGCCTCAAAGTCTTCCGTCCCAAATGCAACTAGTCTTTCGTCTTCAAAGTTAAAATAATAGTCATTTCCATCTTTCTGAGATTTTCGTGCATATTCTAGTAATATAGATTTACCACACCGTCTAACACCTGAAAGAACAATGATTTCTTTATTTTGGGTCAGACGATTTAGTTTAATCTCAGCTGTTCTCGGGATGTAAGGATCCGGCCAATCATTATGTTCATGCTGGTCTAATATAATACGTTTTAACAGATCTTGCGATATCGTCATAATAGTGTCCATTCATAATGGAAGGATATGATATAAACCGTCCATTGTCAATGGACAGTTTGGCATGAAAGTGTCCATTCATAATGGACAGCTTAAAAGCAGTCAGAGGCAAAAGTTTTTTTCAATTAAAATTTGGAGTATTTTTAATTTTTTTCAACTTTGCGTTGCGCTTTTCTTGCCTTAATATCTTATGCAACAAGTGTGAAAAATGGTTTTTACAAAGAGGTGACTTATGAGAGCTAGTAAATATAAAAGCGATGCCTTAGCCTCCCTTCATGAGTTTATTGCTGATTTGCATGAAGCCGATGCTGTTGACAAAAAAACGATGCGTTATTTTGATGAAAACTGTTTAACGCCAATTCATGCATTTACAGCAACCGAAATAAAGACTTTGAGAGAAAAAGAAGAAGTCAGCCAAAGTATTTTTGCAAGATATCTTGGTGTTAGCAAAGATGCTGTGAGTCAATGGGAGCGAGGCATTAAAAAACCTGCGGGCGCCGCATTAAAGCTCCTATCTCTGATTAAGTATAAGGGGCTTGCTTCTGTTGCTTAGAAATTTAAAAATGAAACCGAAACCAGCTCCCAGAGCCACTTCCCAGACACTTATGGCCGGTTTAGACCGCTTATGTAGTTTTACCCATATTTTGACATATTTATTTTCTTATAACCAAAACTCTTTGAAAATCAGGAATTTTACTAAATCCAACAAACTACACCTTCAAAAAAGGATTTTCACTACGGGCAAGTGCCTCCACTAGACATCTTCCCAAGTTTTCTGGAGAAAGGTCTTCTGTTTCTATGGCTTTGTCTTCCAGCCATTCATAACCTCTATTAGGTCCTGTGTTCCCCATGAATTTTTTCGGCGTAAACTTAACTAAATCAGCCTTCTTCTTAATGAGAACTGATAAAGAAAGTTTTTGTAAACTAGACCAGTTTTTCATTTTTGAAGCTAAAAGAAGAGGATCTGTTTTATTATCATATCTTTCATATGGGAAATCAGGAATTCCCAATTTACACTCCTTAAATGCCTCCAAAATAGTTTGTCCTATTCTTTGTATATCTTCTATTTTTGATTGGAATGAGGGGCCATCTAATGTGTTAATTCCATCCACTGTTTCAGAATAGGCCTGTATAAAAACAGCTTCGTTTATCTGATATACTCCTAAACGTTTTTCTTCCATATCTTTCTTTTCTCCTTTAAACAATAACGATATTAAACGTAACACCTTTTGATGCAGCATATTCTTCTATACTTTGCAAAATAGATCTCTGTGCTTGTGTGCCCATATTAGGTACTGTTAACTCTAAAGTTCTTCCTTTAATCTGACCAGACTCTATGATCGTTTCAACTAAGCGACCACCCCTAAACCCAGCTACTTTATCGACATATCGTCTTAAAACAGATTGTAACTTTCCTACATTTTGATACGTTTGACTGCCAAGGTCTATACTTTTTATGCTGGTCACAACGCCATTTAAAAACTTATCAACCACGGGGAAATTCTTTGGCAAATTATGGGCCCAACACCTCTTCGATCATATTACCACGAATAACAGGACCTTCTCTCCAAAGGGCAGAAACTTCTTGGCCTAATGCACCCACTTCCACCTCAGCTACCGTTGTAGCTTTGCCAAGCCCCCTCAAATACCGGTAACCTGAAACCCCTTTCCCTACAACAAAACCACTTCCATAAACAAAGGCCGCTTCTGCCGAGCGTTGGGGGCAAGAAAAACCCTAACCCCTCCGATATAATCGTTGGGGAACGACTATGTTATCCCCACACACTCACAACCCATAAACAGGATGAACGATAAAGTTCCAGAAGATTAAAAAGATCAGGAGGGGACTTTTCATTGCGTTGGGATTTAATTGGGATTCCTTTTAAACCCTATCTAATCCTACTTCTTCTTCTGATTTTAAGTTGTTAATGAATTCGTCAAATGAACTCGATAGAAAAACGACCCCCTCGTTCTCTTCTTCCTCGTGAAGCCATAAAACAATAGGGGGATTTTCCCTGCAATTTCTATAGTCGAAGCAAAGGTAATCCCCTCCCCCATTCGAAGCAAAAGCAATCAGTCCTTCGGAAAAAAACTCAGGTGGAGATTTAACCAATTCACTAAAAGACTCATATGGAGAATTTCCCCAACACAAAAAGCATCCAACAACGTCCTCTATAATGTTATTTTTCTTATTTTTATAAGAAAAAATATTACGTTTAAGCCATCCTCCGTCAACATCGGCAACTAAGTTTTTATAACTCTTCGGAAATATAATTAATTTATTTTTTTCAAAACAGTCCAAAAGTTTTATATTGCTAGACTTCTGAAAATAGTCCTCAAAATAATTTCTTATTAAAACCATGTTTCCATTCCCCCGACATGTCCTGTTTCAACGTGAGTTCTTACTGGTATTAGTTGCATTCTACCAATATCTTGATGATGATGCCAAACATACCCTGGAATCTGTGGTTTTCCTTTTTGAATAGCTGCCATTTGAATAGAATCAAATTTGGATGATAGCGCTGGATTCTTACTGATAAAATCCCACAAATTTCTCGTTGCTTCTGCTTTATGATAGTCAGCCTTTTTCATAAGACTACTTGATATTCTCGTCTCAAACACTGTAACTCCATCAAACACAGGAAATCCTCTTGCATCATAAACAATTCCTGTTATTGGATGCCTCATTCCAGCAAGATGGGCATTTCTCTGACCTGCTAATAATAATGTATGCGGGTGCACATTTCCAGCCCCATATTCACAGACTAACATACTATGCACAGCATGGGGATTATAGGGGGCTTGATCCAGATAGGCTAATTCTTGGGTTAGTCTCGATTCTAACCCCTCCGATATAATCGTTGGGGAACGACTATGCTATCCCCACACACTCACAACCCATAAACAGGATGAACGATAAAGTTCCAAAAGATTAAAAGGAAAAGAAGGGGTTTTTGAACTATCCTTGATATTTC
>VGCX01000073.1 GCA_016869935.1 Alphaproteobacteria bacterium | reverse complement strand
GATGCAGAAAAGCGACGGAGGCTTCGTCAAGAAGGGCGCGATCCGTTGAAGAAAAATACTTCCATCAAGGAATAAAAAAAGGGGGGGAGAACACGGGCTGCATTCTCCCCCCCCAGTGGAGGTATAACATGAAAAACCTAGACATTGCGTCTAGATCCTAATACATGTAAGAGGCTTTTTTTTCATTTCAACCCCTTTTTTTATAATTCTAAAAATTTTTAAAAAAAGAGACTCTTCCTCTTCTCTCTAAAATTGTTTATAAAAAGAGATATCTTGCAAAGAAAGTGATGGGAACACAGTAAAATCTGTGGCTGCCCCCGCAACTGTAAATAAAGAGAACCCTTTTCAAATACCACTGGAGTTCGCTCTGGGAAGGGAAGAGGGGTCGTTTGATTTATAAGCCAGGAAACCTCTTTTTCTTTTGCGTCACTTTTAATCTTAGCGGTGGGCTAAAAGGTTAAGATGTCTTTAGCATTTTCGTGGCGTTGCAGGTTGCAACTAAACGGAGATGAAGTGTTTTTATATGTTATTTTTATGGTAGTAATGGTTTTTTTATTACCCTTTCAATCATTCTCCCATCCTTCTGTTGAAGTGTATCCCTTAAAAAGTCAGACGGGGACAACCTATAGACAAAAAGGGGAAGATCTTGAGAAAAACTTTTCCTTAACGCCTGGGTTTTTCCTAAATTCTGCAGGGTCTATGGGGCAGATGTCTTCTGGAAATATCCGGGGTATGAACGGTGTTTATACGGCTGTTTTAATAGAGGGGGGTTCTTTTTATGATGGACGTAGCGGAACGACCGATCTATCAAAAATATCGTCTTTAGGGATTGATCAAACGATACGCTCCCACGGACCAGATGTTTTGCTTTATGCCCCTCAAGCAGTGAGTGTGTTGGATTTAAGAACGACAAATCCTTTGAAGAAAACAACGATTGGTGGAGAGGCGGGGTCTTTTAACACCGTGAAGGGCTTTTTGAAATCGACGATTGTTCAAGACAGTGCTCAGCATATTATTCTTGGAAATCATAGCGAGACAGGGGGGCTTCCTCAATACGGATCCTTTAGAGTTTATGGTGAGAAAAATCGGTATCGCCAAGAAAATGGGGGTGTGTTATCAACAATTGCCCTTGGAGGCCGAACAACGCTTCAAACGCAGGTTAGAGTGCTAGAAAGCCTTTTGAAATATGATCAAGGACAGCCCCCCCTCCCTTTAAAACCTCAAGGAACCCAAGAAAACAAAGATATGATTTTAGGGGCGAATTTTTCTCATGAAACGTTGTGCGGCGTCAGGCATCAAATTTCCCTATCGCATGTAGGGCAAGAAACGGTTTATGAAAGAGAAGAGGGTCCCTGTGGTAAAGAAACCAGGGTTTCTTATCATCAAGACATTCCCTGGTCTAGTATTCACAGAACACGTTTTGTTTTAGAGGGAACTGATCATTCTTTAAAGCAAAAAACCCAGCCTAAGAGCCATCGATCAATAGCTGGTGGGGCTGTTTTGCATTCTGTAAACTTGGATTCTGACTGGCAAACAGATTTTGGGATGCGTCAGGACTATACGCAGCATTATACCCAAAACCCTTTAGGAACGGTTGGGGTATCTTGGCAAAAGAACGGGACGAGACTTTATGGATCATGGAGGCAAGGATATCGTCTTCCAACACTTTATGATATCAGGGCTGAAAGCCCGTTCTTTCAACCCAATCCAACGCTAAAGCCAGAGCGTATGGATTTTTCAGAGCTAGGGTGGCATCAAAAAATTAAAGACAAAACATCTGTTCAGTTGGTTTATTTTTATAATCAATTGCGTCAGAAAATTGTTGGTATTCCCCTAGGGTTTACCCGTTCAACGGTTGGAAATTTACCAGGAAAAACAATCGTGAAGGGGAGCGAGGTTTCACTTGTTTATCTGTGCTCTGATACTCTGTCCTTAAAGGGCGCTTATACCTACACAGAAAGCAATCAACGATTGGAATCTCCCAAACACCAAGCTTCAATAACTCTTATACAAGCAAATGGCTCTTGGGAGATTGAATCAACGCTTTCCTATATAGGGAATCGACGGGACTGGAGCCAAAAAAATCTTCCTTTTTATAGGGTGCATCACCTTGCGATTACCTATAAACTAACGGACCAATGGCGCCTTTATGGAGAAGTTAAAAATTTATGGGATGAACGCTATGAAGTTGTTTCAGGGTATCGGAGTCCTCGGAGGGCCTTTTATGCGGGTACATCTTTTACTTTTTAGTTTAATTTGTTGTCGTGTTTATGGAGCGATTTTAAGTATGGATATGTGTTCAGATCTTTGGGTTTTGGATCATTATCCAGAAGAACAGATTGTGGCGTTAACCTATCTTTCACAAGAACCGAAGTCTTTAGCCCGCCATCATGGGACCACGGAAGAAATTTTAAGGGCAAATCCGTCTTTGGTCATTAGCGAATTTCCTTTATCTTCAAAACAATCATATTATCTAAAAAAGCATAATATTCCTTTGAAAACTCTGCCGCCTCTCGATCGGTTAGAGGATCTTTATAAGCGATTTCCAAACGCAAGGGGATTAAATATTCCACCAATTGGCCCTGGCAAAAAAGCCCTTATTTTGACTCAAGGACTCCATACGCCTGGAAAAGAAACCTTTTGGGGGGATGTTCTAGAGGCGCTTGGGTTTATCAATCTTTCAGCCAACGCTGGGATCATTCAATGGGGATATCTATCGAGCGAAAAGATCCTTGCCTTAAAACCCGACCTGATCATTGTATTTGGAGAAGATACCAGTCTTCCCCCAAGCTTAAGATCTTTTCCCATAAAACAGATAAGCGCTAAGGATTATTTGTGCCCATCGCCTCAAGGGATTCAAAAGATTGTAGAGAGTCTTCAATGCGTAAAATAGGGTGGGTTTTTATAGGCATCGTTATTTTGATGGCTTCTTGTTTGGTGGGGCCTGTACCCTTGTGGGATTCAGGATTAGATCGGTCCACAGCCTACGAAATTCTTTTTTCTTTGAGGATGCCAAGAACGGTTGTCGCATTTATGGTTGGAGGAGGATTAGGCCTGAGTGGGGCAGTGCTTCAGGGGTTCTTGCGAAATCCTTTAGCAGACACGTCCCTTTTGGGAGTAGGGTCTGGCGCAGCTTTTTTTGCCGTGCTAGGTCTTAGCTTTGGGTTGGCAGTTTATAGCCCATGGGCAATTCCCTTATTGGCGATAGGCGGGGGAATTATAACCCTTTTACTTATCAAGATATTTTTAAAAGGACAGGAGTCCCCCTTGCACCTTATTCTTTTGGGGATTGCTTTGAATAGTTTTTATGGGTCTTTGATCGCTTTCGTGTTGAATATTTCGAAGAATCCCTATGCACTCAGTCATATGATTTTTTGGCTTTTTGGGTCTTATGCGGATATCCCCTGGGCCCCTCTTATAGGGGCTCTGCCTTTTATGCTTCTCGGGACTATTTTTCTTTTGAAAACAGCGCCCCTTTTAGACGCGTTGTCTTTTGGAGAAGACATGGCCAAAAGCTTAGGGTTTTCTTTGAAGAAAGGGATTAATTTCTTAATGGTAGGTATTGGATTAATCGTTGGCCTAAGCGTAGCGCTTTGTGGGCTTATTGGGTTTATTGGCCTTGTTGTTCCCCATGCTGTACGGTTTCTTGTCTCTTCTAAGCCTTCAAAAACTCTCATTCCTTCTTTTATTGGAGGCGGCATGCTCTCCCTTCTTGCAGACATTATGGTCCGTCTTTTACCCTGTCAGGTTGAATTAAAAGTTGGGGTAATGACGGCACTTATTGGTTCTCCCTTTTTTATATATCTTCTTTATCGGTCTCGCCATGCTCAGCTATAATAATTTAAGCCTTCAGTTTCATTCGCGGTGGGTTTTTCAAAACCTTTCTGGCTCTTTCAAAGAGCGGGAGTTTGTGGGCATTATGGGCCCCAACGGCAGTGGAAAAAGCTCTTACTTGAAATGTCTTGCAGGTCTTTTGAAGCCAAATCTTGGATCCATTTATTGGGATGGAAAAATCTTAGAAAGTTATTCGATTGAAGATTTGTCAAGAATACGAGCTTATGGGGCGGGGGATATGAACTGTATCTGGGATCTAAAGGTTGAAGATCTTCTGCAAATGTCTAAAAAACATTCCCTTCAAAAAATAGAAGAAATTTTGACCCGCGTAAAAGCGCCTTTCCTATTAGGCAAAAAGTTTTCTCATTTGTCCAGCGGAGAAAAAAGCCTCGTCAGTTTGAGTTTAATTCTTTTGCAAGAAACCCCTTTTATTATGCTTGATGAAATAACGGCATCACTAGATGAATTTTATGCGCATCATGTGATGGAGCTCTTGTGCCAAGAAACGGAAAAAGGCAAAACCGTTATTACAATTCTCCATGATAAACAGCTTGCAGAGCGCTACTGTCATCGAGTTATCCTCTTTTAGAAGAGAAGAATGATTTCTTAATGTTGTCGACTGCGAATAAGATCAATCAATTGGGGCAGAAGGGCGCTGTTGCATCCTAATTGTTTTAAAAGATCTAGCGCTTCTTCTTTAAGGGTTTTAGCGTACTCTCTAACGCCTTCTATGCCCAAATAAGTCACAAAATTGACTTTATTAAGCGTTTGGTCTTGAAGAACTGGTTTCCCCAGCTGATCTTGTTGCCCAACAGTATCGAGAAGATCATCGGTTATTTGGTAAATGAGACCAATTTTTGTCCCAAATGATCTAAATAACTTTACCTCTTTATCAGAGGCTCCACCAAGAACAGCACCCGCTTCACAGGCAAATTCAATCATTGATCCGGTTTTAAGGTTGTGAACAGCCGTTAATTTTTCAAGGGAATCTGTATGATTGCCTCCTAAGATATCTTTTGTTTGACCTTGCATGATGCCGCGCGTACCTGCAACACGCGTTAGCATTTCAACAAGAAGACACCGCTTTTCTGCAGAAGGGTGAGTATTTGGATGAACCAAAACTTCAAAAGCAAGAGAAATCAAAGCATCTCCAGCAAGAAGCGCAATGGCTTCAGGAAATTGAATGTGACAACTAGGCTGTCCTCGACGCATCTCCGCATTATCCATGCATGGAAGATCATCGTGGATCAGGGAAGAACAATGCAAAAATTCTAATGCGGCCCCTGCATGAAAAGAATGTCCGGAAGGGACATTGTAAAGCTTCGCGACACTTGAGAGCAAAAAGGGACGAAGACGTTTTCCTCCCGTCAAGCAGGCGTAGGCCATTGCGTCATAAAGCGGTTGATCTTCTTGATCGTCAAACGGTAAAAAAGAAGCCATAACCTGTTCAACAGCCTGCCCGACGGATCGTACTTCGTTTTGAAGAAAATCTTGCTCATCAGTGAGTTGCATTGTATGTGTCGGATGCATCGAAAATTTTCTCCCCTATTTTCTTTTAGTATAGGCTTCAATCGCATTCTATGACAAGGTTTTGAACCATAAAAAACAATAAAATTTTAAAGGACTAGTCTTCAAAATTTAAAGGCTCGGTTCTTATGTCGCCACTAGGGCCTTCAATAACCTTTTCGACCTTCAGTTCTGCTTCCTTTAGTTTTGTTTCTAAGAAATTTTTTAGAACCATTCCCCGTTCATAATAGGTGATGGCCTGTTCTAGCTGCGCTTCTCCACGCTCTAAGAGACGTACAATCGATTCGAGTTCTTTAAGAGCGTCTTCAAAAGTTAAGGGAAGGGGCTGATTTGATTCTGTCATGAAGGTATCCTTTTGACCCTATCTTAAAAACCTTTCAGCAAAAAACAAGTGTTTTCAAGCAGTAAAAATAAGAATTTTTCTTAAATCACCCAATATATCCATCAAAGCTAAGTGTATCTGATAGATTGCGACTGTCACCAGCAACAGAAAATCGGTCGTTCCCTATTTGAAGTTTGCTTCCCCAAATCGATAACTTCTGGTCAGTTGCTTTTCCCATAATCAAAGCTCTTATATCCTCGCTATCCTTTCCAGGAGCGAAAACACTTCCCTTATTGGGATCATCAGGAAGGAGTTGGTCCGTATCTTCAGAAGTTTCCCATCCTTCAACTGGTTTTGCATCCCGTCCCCAGTCAGCTCGTGTCTCAATACTGCCCGATAAACGGTCGGTTTTGATAGAGGCATTACTTGTGTAATTTGGATTACTAGCAGAGGCTAATCCAGATCCTAGCATCCTATTAGATGTTACTGGGACGTTGTTTGGTCCATTCGAGAATCCCGATCCTCCGCCAGGGGCTCCTGGTATGCCATTCTTTGATATACCCGGTGACCCCTGTCCCCCAAAACCTGGAGTCCCTGTCCCTGCATTGGCTGCTCCTATTGCTAAACCTTGTGCTCCTTGGATTGCACCAGGTGCTCCCATGGTGTTTGGATCTCCTGCTCCTGCAGCTCTTGGTCCTCGCATTATTCCTGGGGTTCCTGGTGCTGTTCCTGATGTACCTGAAGCTCCTGAGTCTCCACCATCTCCTGGGGCTCCGGGCGTTGCTCCGGATGCACCTGTAGCGTTTGGATCTCCTGGTGTTCCTGGTGTTGCTCCTGATGTGCCTGAAGCTCCTGAGTCTCCACCATCTCCTATTGTTCCTGCTGCTGTTCCAGAGGCGCCTGCATCTTTTGAATCTCCGAGTGTTCCTGGGCTGCTTCCAGCCGCGTTTGAATCGGGTTGTGATGGGTCTCCGCCAGAAATGTCTTGCGATCCGTTAGTATTCATGGGTCCTGTTCCAATACCCCCAGGGCCGCCAGTACCACCGTAGCCACTAGAGCCACCGGCGCCACCATCTCCTCCAGATCCATCGGGACCAGCATAACCCCCAGGGCCACCAGTTGAACCATAGCCACCG
>VGCX01000072.1 GCA_016869935.1 Alphaproteobacteria bacterium | reverse complement strand
ATATCTAGAAATTTTTAAGAAGATTTGCTACTCTATAGCAAGTGTTGGATGTTTTAGGGGAAATAAATGGCGTTTAAACGATACTTATCTCTTGATTTGCCACAGAACCAATCAGCGTTTTTGTGGGGCGCTAGGAAGACAGGGAAGTCTACGTTTTTAAAAGAAACGTTTCCAAAAGCTCTCCATATAGATCTTTTAAAGGCGGATGTTTTTCAACATTACGCAAGACGACCTCAAGGGCTCCGAGAAGAATTACAATCAGTTATAGACCCTTTCACGGTTGTTGTGGATGAAGTGCAAAAAATACCAATTCTTTTGGATGAAATCCACAGCCTTATTGAAGAGAAAAAAAACGTGCAGTTTGTTCTTTGCGGATCAAGCGCACGAAAACTCAAACAAACAGGAGCAAACTTACTGGGGGGGCGTGCCTGGCGTTATATGTTTATGCCGCTTTGTTATCCTGAGCTTCAGGAGCTTAATTGGGATTTTATTTTCAACAGAGGGCTTGTCCCAAGTCACTATTTATCTCCAGCGATTGAACAAAATTTAACGGCTTATTTATACGACTATATCTTAACAGAAGTGCATATGGAGGCAACATTACGCAAGCGAGAAACTTTTGGGCGCTTTTTGGATATTTTAGGATTTTGTCATGGACAAATGATTAATTTTTCTAATATTGCACGAGATTGTGGTGTAAGTAGTAAAACAGTCATGACGTATTTCGAGATTTTAGAAGATATGTATCTTGGATGCTTTCTAAGACCTTATAGGGTCCGATCAAGTCGACAAATCATTCAAGAGGTTCCCAAGTTTTACTTGTTTGATACAGGTCTTGCAAACTATCTAAAGCGCTATACGTTTAAAGAAATGCGTGGTCCAGACGCAGGCGCTAGTTTTGAGCACTATGTTTTTCTAGAACTGATGGCCTATAAGCTTTTGAACGCAAAGCGAGATCATATCTTTTATTGGCGCACTAAAAACACACATGAAGTCGATTTTATTGTTCAGGATATGGCATTTGAGGTTAAAATTTCAACGCCGATTGAAAAGCGGGATTTGAAAAATTTACTGGTCTTTGCCGAAGAAAATAACATATCTCTTCACGTGATTTCTTTAGAACCTCGGAAAAGGGTCATGACCCATGATAACAAAGAAATTACAGTATGGCCCATCCAAGATTTTCTAGCGGCCCTTTGGTCTCATAGCTTATGGAAATAGGAGGGGGTTTGGTGCTAGAAAACAGGATCCATTCCTTTTATCACATCCTCTAAAACACTGATCGACTCTGTAAGGGCTAATCTGACGTAGTTGATGCCCTTTGGTCCAAACATTTTCTCATCAGGCAATAGAATTTTTTTTGCTTCAAAAGATACTGAGCATAACTTTCACTCGTATAACCAGTTGGAACCTTAATCCAAGACGCGGAAGTACAAAAAAGGGCGTTGATCTCATTGTGATTCATTACAGGCACTACAGTGTTATCGCACAGTTTTTTTAAATAATACCGTTTGCATATCGGTATTATGTTTATAAAAATTTACTTTATGGTGTAGTCTTATGAAACAGAGACAAGATAGGTTAGACGCTTTTAAATACAATGAAGCCATTCAAGGGGTTTTAAATGAGATCGCTGATCCCATTTTTAAGAACTTTCACATCAATGGTTTTGGATACGCTCGTTTTTATAAAACTGGGCAGTGCTTTGATGTTTTTTCTGACATTGAATGGCAAAAGACGTATTTTGATAAGTTTGATTGCTATCACCTTATTCGGGAAGATTTAAAGTTTTCGTGTCCAAATAATTCCTCAAAAGTCTTGTGGGGTAATAGCTCAATCCAAAGGAATGATCCAATCCTCAATGCAAGTTATGAACATAATTTGTGGCACGGACTTAGGATCTATGAAACGTTTGAAGATTACGTAGATTGTTGGCATTTTACGACCAGTGTTTCCAATTTTCAGATCGTCAACTTTTATATCAACGAAATTAATGCCTTTAAAAGGTATATTCATTATTTTAATGAAAAAGCAGCCCATTTAATTAATGGAAAAAAACCTTTATATTTTTTGGGGGAAAATCCCTTTGAACATCAAAATCCTAAAGTAGTTTGTTTAAAAGAAAAGTTTAAAGATGAACTTTCTATCAAAAAATTTAAGGTTAATATTAACAACAAGCAAATTACGTTTTCAAAACGGGAAGCAGAGTGTGTCGAACATATTGTCCAAAATAAGACGTTTAAAGAAGCGGCGTTAAAAATGAACTTATCGCCAAGGACAGTAGAATTTTACGTTAACAATGTTAAACGGAAGGTAAATTGCACAAGTAGCCATGAATTGGTTAGTCTTTTGAATCAGTACTCTATTAAATGGTGGGAATAAATGATCGATAACAAAAGCGCTTTTGAGTATACCATGAAGTCTGTCGAGGCTCTTAACTATTTATCTAAACCTTTATTTGCAAAATTTAACGCGACCAATATGGCTTATTGCAGGCTTCTAAAAGATGGTCGAAGGGTATACTTATCGACCTCAGCAGAATGGATAAGGCTATATTCCAGTAATAACTTTCAAGATCATGAAAAACACTCGTATTATTATGCTCCAAAGGAGAGTATAGACAATATTAAACATAGTCTATGGTCGGGGGCTGAAGAAGATGAAGTTTTTTCAGCTTGTCACTTTATTAATCATTATCATGGATTTGGTTTCCACAATTACAATAAAGAAGGTGAGTATTTTGAATTTTTAGATATTGGAACCTCTAGGGAAGACTACCAATTTCCCAATAGATGCCTTAATAATCTTGATGTTTTAAGCAAATATGTTGAAACTTTGAAAAAAAATGCCCACTTTCTTTTTGATCACCACGACAAAAGAAAGCTTATGGTGTCGAGATTTATCCCTCAGCATTTTTAATTAATCGGCAGAACATCCTATGCCCTGAATTATTGGGTTTTTTGCTTACGCTGAAGGTTATTTTCTCATAAGGATTTTTTTTAATGTCCTATCCTTATTGTCTGAGCTTATTTTTGACGCATATTTGCTAATGAAATATAGGGCAGCTTCAGGAACGTTGTATAAAATTTCCAGAAATTTAAGAGTTTCCTTTCCACTTGTTTGAGCGTTTTCTATTCTGACAACCGTTGCTTGAGTTAATCCGAAACATTCTGCAAAATCTCTTGTTGATAAGCCGAGTTCTTTTCTAAATTTCTTTAAAGAATCTGGTGTAAACGTTTCCTTCCAAATAGGCTCAAACACAAAAGAGGATGGACCCCTTCGTCCAATTGTTATCAGTAGGATGAAGGGGTCTTGTTCATCTGAGCTAATGCCAAATTGCTCACAATAATCTTGGTATGCTTCATTTTCTTTAGAGGGAATGCGATCCGCTAAAGAAGGGAATAAAGTCTTGGAAGAAAAATCCCTCTTTGTTAGGGGGAACTCTGGTCCTAGAGGAATAGATTTGCTCAGATTTAAATAGGATTCTTCGTAGAAAAATTGATAATAATTATCTTTTCTTTTAAGGTTGCCTACGAGTTCTCTTTGTGATCTTTTTTCTAAATAAACGTTAACCCCTATGATATCTGTATAATTAATTTTATAGAGCATGCTTTAATGCCTCGTATCGCTGTAGGATAAGATGCATGATTGCTCTTTTCCTCTTTTCAGAAATAAATGATTCCTTTACAAGATTTTCTATTTTTTCTAAATCAATGGAGAGGAAATAAGTGGCGTTTAAGCGTTACTTATCTCTTGATTTGATACAGAACCAATCGACTTTTTTGTGCAGAGCTAGGAAAACAGTTTTTTCTCTACAATTTTTAGTACTAAAATTGATATTTCTCGTAGCTCTGAAGCTATTCTTCAGATTCATCTTTAACTAAAACCTGATAATAATGAAAAATATTATCTTCTTTACCATTGGTTATACGGTTATTTGCTTTTCCCCATGGCCAGAAAATATTGCCTCTTTTTGTTCTTAAGCCCGGAAGCTTTTCATTGCCTATAGTCACAGTTCCCCATTCAGCATTATGGTTTCTCTTGAAAACTTGACCAACGTAACTACCAAATATTTGTGCGAACGTGTATATATCTTCCTCGGATGGTTTGTCTGCTTTTGCTGTTTCGTGAAGGTTTTCTAGGATTAATTCAACATTTTTTATGCTATTATAGCTCCAATCAAGGTTAATTCCAAAGTGCTTTTTAGCAGTAGCAATAGCATGATGGGCATAATTGAGCATAATTTCTTCTATTTTGGGATCTTCTTTAAAATTAATATCCACTTTTTTATTTTTTTGCATAATTGTGTTTTGTGTCAAACAGTGTTTAGATGCCTCTGTCAAAAATGGTGCTGCAAGAAGATAGACTGATAGTCCTATAAATATCAAATAATCAAGTTTTGTTTTTTTCATAATAGTTGCCGATATTGACAAAAATTTTCTATAAAAATAATACTACAACACCAAAGCCTTAATAAAAGAAGAAAAATTGACATTTGATATAAAAAGCTATCACAAAATATATGATATTTATTTATATCATATTAAGGGGTTCTGTGAAAAAATTCAAGAGATTTTTTTTTAGAATATTCACTTCTTTAGACGCTGATTCGGTTCCATAAGAGTAGGGAATAATCTCAGGGCTCCAGTATTAACAAACTATATTCCAAGAATGGTTTTTCAAAAGCTGGAGGAATTTATAGAACTATCCTTCCCCCAAAATCCATCCACCCCCCAAAATGCGGGTGCCTTGATACGCAACACAGGCTTGTCCTGCCGAGATTCCATATTCTGGCGTCTTTAAAACTACTTTGGCTTTTTGATCACTATCTGCTTTAAAGAGTGTGGCAGGAATGGCTTCTTGGGATGACCTGATTTTTACATGGCAATTATGTCCTGTGGTGTTAAGCGGTGTGTCTCCCAACCAATTTACATCCCCAATCAAAAAGGTATCTTTGGCCAAAGCTATTTTTGGCCCTACGTACACTGTATGGGTTTTGGGGTCAAGCCTTATAACATAAAGGGGTTCGGTTGCATCGCTTTTAGCCGGAATACAAAGACCCTTTCGCTGACCAATTGTATAATGAATAATACCGCCATGATCCCCAAGGACGGTCCCATCGATGTGAACAATTTTTCCAGGTTCTAAGGCGCCTGGGCGGAGTTTTTCGACAATTCGGGCATAATTTCCATCGGGGACAAAGCAAATATCCTGGCTATCGGGCTTATCCGCAACGGATAGTCCAAAGCGTTTTGCGTGTTGACGGGTTTCTTCCTTAGAGAACCCCCCTAAAGGAAAGCGGACAAAATCAATTTGATTTTGGGTTGTGGCAAACAAAAAGTAGCTCTGGTCTTTTTTAGGGTCCAATCCCTTATGGAGTTCTGCTTTGTATTGGCCCTGCTTCCACTGGACGTAGTGGCCTGTTGCCAGCGCTTCACCTTTTAAATCCTTGGCTGTTTTTAAAAGGTCGCTGAACTTAACAGTTTGGTTGCATCGTATGCATGGTACGGGCGTTTCTCCTCGAAGATAGCTATCAGCAAAGTCTTCCATTACGCCTTGGCGGAATCTGGATTCATAATCAAGGACGTAGTGGGGAAAGCCGATACGTTCTGCAACTTGGGCGGCATCATAAATGTCTTGGCCTGCGCAGCATGCCTTTTTCTTATCTAGAATCATCCCATGATCATAAAGTTGTAAGGTGATACCGATGACGTCAAAGCCTGCTTCTGCAAGCAATGCCGCTGTGACAGAGCTATCGACCCCTCCAGACATAGCAACGACTACCCGCATATCTTGCGGGCGTTTTAAAAATCCAAGGTGAGTCCAATTGAGTGTCATCATACGTTTTTTAATCTTACTAGAATTTTATGGTTACGCCTAAGTTTCGTCGTACCCTCGCAGACGCGAAAAAGTAAACCAGATAACTGGTTCGACTAGTCCGCCTTTGCTAAAGCTTCGGCGAGACAGGTACCTCGCTTCGGGTGACCTAACGGTCTACTTTGTGTCTGCGCCACGCGTAGCAAAAATAAACAAAAGCTTATCTAGTGTATCAGCCACCCTACGCCAAGGCTTCGGGTGGCACTCCTAGCCCTAACGGCCTTCAGGTGGCTTGCCACCCGAAGCCCGAAGGGCGTAGGGTGGCGGATGGGGTGGGATTCGAACCCACGAGGAGCTTGCACCCCTGCCGGTTTTCAAGACCGGTGCCTTCAACCGCTCGACCACCCATCCAAATGATAAGACTCCTGATTCTGTACAAAACTTATTCCTTTGGTCAAGGAAATAGTTAAAAATTCGGGAAATCCATTATTTTTTATGCTTGAAGGCAAGGCAAATTCATTATATAAGGACAGCCATTGCATAAAGTGTTAAAAGGCAAAACATGAATGTTGTTGTACATGGGTATTGTAACCCAGTATCGATGGTTTGTAGGCTGTGATGATCACGTTTGAACCTCTCAGAGAATCGCACTTTCCTCTTATGCTTCAGTGGCTTCAAAACCCTCATGTAAAAAAGTGGTGGGATTCTGAAATTAGTTACACGCTTGATAGCGTCAAAGAAAAATACATAGACTATACAAAAGGATATAAAAAAGCTGAGGGGCTTCAAAAGCCCATTCAGGCCTATATTATTTGTTTAGAGGGCCATGCCGTTGGCTATATACAATCTTACTATGCTTATGACTTTCCTCGGGGGTATGATCTTATAGAATTGCCAGAGAGTTTAGCGGCTATCGATATGTTTATTGGAAGCGAAGCTTATCTTTCAAACGGTATTGGATCTAAAGCGATTGAGGCTTTTTTGAATCATTATGTTTTTCCACACTACCGGTATGCTT
>VGCX01000071.1 GCA_016869935.1 Alphaproteobacteria bacterium | reverse complement strand
AAAAGTCTCACTATCCTCCGCACATTGATCACCTCTCCAATATTTTTCCAGAATATTATGTTCTCAAGGTCAGTGGATTTGATTTGAAAATTCGCGATACGCTTGACGAGTGGGTCTATGCTTTAAAAGAAGCTGAAGTTAAACCGGAATTTAAAGCTAAAGGAATTAAAGAAGCTGGTGAAAAATTAACACTGCTTCATTTGTCCCAAGAAGAACGTCGTGCCTATGAACGTTACATTGGCGATATCAGAATTTCACGGAGTACCTTGGAATCTTCTTTTAGTGAAGGCATCTTTCAAGGTCGGGAACAAGGTAGAGCTGAAGGTGAAATGAAAGCCAGATTAGAGATGGTTCGTAACTTTCATCAACTTGGGGTTTCTATAGAACAGATTGCTACAGCAACTAAACTTTCTCGTGAGGATGTGCAGCAGATTTTAGGACATCCACTTCCTCAATAGATATCTTTATATTTTGATTTGTTTTGAAGCCAGCAAATTCTCCTCTCTGAGAGCATTCCAAAGCATATTCCAGAATTTCTAAAGGAGCGTTAACGGTTATAACGTGAGAAGAAAATTGAAACACCAGAGAGCTCTTGCCATGAGGCACAAAATTGATGTGTAAAAGATGGATCCATGGAATAAAAAAAGAACAACTTTCTGTTTTAAAAACAGGCCCCATGCATGATTGCTTAATAATCGAGGTAGTGATTTCCATTGCGAGAGGAGTTAAAATTTCTGAACGATTTTTAGTTTTTTAGACTCCGTTATCTTGTAACACAAATCTTCATTCCAATCTTTTTTAAGGGGAATCTTTTCATCAAATTCTCCCATTCCATTTGTAATTTCTCTCCATGCTTCTCGCAGCTTTTCCCTAGCTTGTAATCCGGCATCATCGCTATCATATGCCGCGACAATTTTTGCTTCATTTTTCCAAGCATGTTTTAATAAGGTGAGGGGAGAGAACGCTCCGGAAACAGCCACAATAGAGCTTTCTGGGCCTAATCCATTTAAGCAACATAGAGAAAGCGCATCAATAGCGCTTTCAGCAACAATAATTTCCTTTGCCTCTTTTAAATCTCCAACAGTAAACCATCCTGTTGTTTTTTTACCGATCGACAACCTGAACCCTGATTGATGATTAATAGATCTAATGCTAAGTCCAACATCTTCTCCATCAACATTTCTGTGGATGAAAGCAACACCACCTTTGGTAGTTGCATAAATATCACCTTTATTATAGAACTCATCAACAATTTTACTTTTTAGACAACGCTTATCAATCAAGTAAGAGCGTGCTTCAGACCAACGGGTATCATCTCTTAGCGCGTATTCCTGTTTTGATTGGTCATAAGGCATTTGTTCGGCTGGTAGTTTTTCTTGAATGTGCTTTTGAGGAAGACAGTTAAAATGTGTCTTATTAGCCAGCCATAGAACAGCCTCTCTAAAAGAACATTTTCTAAGATGGGAAACTAAATCAATAGGACCAACACCCCCTCGAGCTAACTTGTTGTCATACCATTTGTCTCCAGTAACAACAATATTAGCGGTTTCATCTTTATAACGGATGCTATTGCCTTGTCTGATACCTGACAATCCATGAACATTTAAAATGTCATTGAGAGAAGTAGGCCGGACTGAATCAATGAGTTCTTTGAACGTCATATTATTCTCCTTGTATTGGTATCTCCCAAGGTTTATTTTCTTGGGGAGATTTTGTTGGGGTAGATTGAGTCGATTGACTCAAATTATTTATCTGAGCTTTGGGATGTTCTAAGGAGCTAACTTTTTCACAAAGAGCTTCAATTTTTTCTTCTACGCGCTTTAATCCCTGATTGCTCTGCTCATTTAAAGATGATTTTAAAACTGCAATCTCTTTTTTAAGTTCACTCACTTGAGCAAGAGATTCACTATTGATGGAGCGTTGTTCTTGCATTTCATGATCGGACTGCTGCTGCATAGCATTTTTAAGAGCATTAGAAGATACAGCCTTATAGGTAGGACCACTAGCAACGACAGGAACATTAGGACGGAGGTTCCAACGGGATGACTGCTCTATTCTTTCAACAATATGAGGATCATGTCGAACACGGGGGTGAGCAGGGTC
Source organism: Alphaproteobacteria bacterium (assembly GCA_016869935.1). GTDB lineage: Bacteria > Pseudomonadota > Alphaproteobacteria > UBA7879 > VGCX01 > VGCX01. The sequence goes on along the minus strand of VGCX01000071.1, from coordinate 4,765 downwards.
TACATAGGCTCCAACATAATATTTTTTAATAATTTCTCCACTGCGGAGTGAATCAACTTCAGAAGAAGATAAAGTTGTTCCTGCAGGATCACAAACAACAACTTGCATGTTTCTTGAAGGGTGAGTGGCACAGCCAGATAATAATAATAGAGTAATAAGGTATTTCATGAATTTTCTCCTGATTTCTTTCCTCCTCCAATTCGAGCATTGGCAACGTCTATAGTTTCTAATGTATAAAGATAAAATTTACTTCCAGCAGCACATCTGACAAACCATCCATCTCGTTGGATAGATTGCATAATTTGTTCTGCATAAACTTTTCCAGCTGCTTGGATAGAAGATCCTAAAACGGCTTGAGCATTTCCTGTAGTTGCTACTTGCGTGTTACCAAAAGGGCTTGTTGTAGTAGTTACTGGGACAAGTCCAGATCCAGCAGCAGCAATAGTTGTTGCTAAAATTTCCTTCAATTGAGCAAGTTTATCACTTTTTAATATTTCCCCTTCAAGCCCAGCTGACCCATCTGTAATACCCCATTTTTCGTCAGTTCCATGTTGAGTATTACTTAACGCTATGCCCTTTACCGACATTTCTTTTCCATCTTGCCAAACAACAGTCCATTCTTTTTCAGAAGCGATACGTTCCCTGGAACGATCAATTTGAGCCGTTCCATGAACTTCTGTTCCAGCAGGAATAACACATATACCGTTTTGATAGACATCTTCTAAAACCATTCCAATAATGGGAGTAGCAATACGAGAAGAATCAACTGTATTAACAAGAACACATTTTATGAGTCTTCCATGAGGTAGGTACGATTCACTAATGGAATTTTCTTGGCTAGGTTGAGCCGCATAAATTCTCATTGGAGCAGCAGAAGAGGATTGGGGAAGAGACATCTGCAAAAGGTCAGTAGAAGTATTTTTTTGATCTTGCGACAATGAAATTTTTGCTGTTTGTGAATCAATGGGGGCTATAGCGCTCGTAAATTCATGAGTTGTAGCCTTGGTTGCAACTTTTGAAACAGCATCTACTGGCTTTTTACTGTTACCAACTTGATGAAATAAAATTTGGCCAAGAACAATAGTTAAAATTCCACTACCAATTAAGATCAGTTTCCCTTGTTTTGTAGTAAGGAAAATTTTTAAACCTCTCAGAATTCTTGGTAATGTCGCTTTCATATATTGACCTTTTTGTCATCTTTAGGAGATTGAGGAGCAAAGCCAGGTTGTCCATCAGCCAGTAAAATAATATTCCAATCATTTTGAGGAGAGAGATTGTTTCTTCCACCAGATGCCGTTCCTGTAATTCCAAAGTAGGCTGTAACAACAGAGTTTGGAGGAATGTCCCCAGAGGCATCTACAATGCTCGTGCTATAGAGATTTTCTTTGAGGCCAATAGAAACATTTTGAGGATTATACGTGATTACCTTTGAAGTTTTATTTTCAAGAGATAGTCTAAAAATCAACGTATCTGCTTCTTCAAAACGATAAACATCTTGAATGACAATTTTATAATTGGAGTAATCTAATTCTTTTTTAGGAGACTCGTGCATGACTCCCTCTACTTTTTCAGGATGTTGTGCTGCTAAAAGAGAATAACTTTTTACCTTGTCTAAAAGTGAGATAAGAAGCTCTGGTGAGACTGACTTTTTACCTTTAGAAAAACTCTTAGAAGGGTAAAAAAGCGTTAGGGTTCGATATGGCTGCTTTGAAGAAAAAACATGAAAAACATACGCCTTTTTTTCAAAAATAACATTGATGTAGTCCTCAACATGAGGCTTTGTAGATCTGATAGTAAAATAATAACTACCTGGTTGATAATCTATTAAAAAATCAGAGTTAGTTTGAGAAGACGGGGAAGCTTTTGAAACAAAGATTCCACTAATGGGAGATGGGAAAAGAACGGTTGTATTTCCTATTGTTTCAGCAACAGGCACCTCATATACAATAAATTCATCTAATAATTTCTGCGCTATAGCTGAGACTGGCTGAGCTCCATAAGAAGAAATGCTGATTAAAAAAAATAAGATAAGCTTTTTCATAACTATTTGATTTCCTTTTCGGTGTAACGGATGTCATAGAGAGCTAGAGGCAACATTCCATTAGAAAGAATGTTGGGGTTTCTAAGAAAAATAAGTTCCATTTCAAAACTATAAGGTTCGTGAAAAAGAATATTGTGTAGAGAGCCGTCTCTAATAAGATTTCCATTAACTTTTACTGTATAAGCCTCTAATGAATTATTTTTTCTATCAGTAATTTTTTTAGTATCCAGGACAACAATCTTGGTTATTTCACACTTTTGATGGATATTTTTTTCCTTAAATTCAGCTGCCTGAGATTCAATGAGTTTCTCAATTTTATCTTTAGCTGGTTTAATAAATTCGACTTTTCCAATTTCTGGAAGATCTTGCCCATTAGGATTCCTTTGTAAGATGCAAAGAGCCGCTAGCTTTGCTTCATAAGCTTGTAGGCTTCCTTGTTCTGAAAATCCTAAGGCAGGGGAATAGAGGACTGAACCATCAGGAGAGAGAATAACAACCTTCTCCTTTTCTTTCATGGCATGAATAGTCAACTGTGGCAAAAAAGCACACACAAGAGCCATGGCAAAGGCTATTGCACACCATATTCTAGCAGACACAGTCGAATGACTAATAAGGTAAAGGGGAGATTTCATATTTAAGCATTAGTGGCCTCATGAGAACTAAAAGCTGCAGCAACAGTCACTGGATCTGATATTTTTCCTGGCCTAGAAGAAGTTCTTCCAGCGCTATCTATTACTGAAATTGTTCCTGGATCACTTTGGCTAACAACCATCTTTCCATCTGGAGAAGCAATTCCAGAGGATCCTAAAAAACTAGAACCATTGGAAGATCCAGAAATACCTGCTGATCCTACAGCAGTAGGAGAATACGGATTTGCTATTCCCCCACCAACGGATCCATTTCTACTTTCCATAAATGGACTAATTGCTGTTGGTAGAGAAGGGGACGAGCCCTCCAATGAACTAGAACCACTTAAAGAACCGATTGCATTTGAAAATACTGACTTAACTTCTGATCCTACCGTGTGGATATGAGAAGCCCCTTGTTTCGCCATACCAAAAGCGCTCATAGCTGCTCCGGCAACATTACTTCCTCGCATAATGGCCCCAGTAATAATAGGAACAGAAAAGTACATAGATATTGGAAGAATAGCTGCTATTAAGCAAAGTCCTAGGAATTGTGGACCAACTGTGACAACAGCTGAACTGGCCACTCCAGCGGTGCCAGCTCCCATGATAGGCATAATTACATTGCCTAAAATAATTAAGAGTGTATCTACAATAGCAAAGCCAATATTCCAGAGGATAACTGTTAATGAAGTTATCAAGAAATTAACTCCTATTGACTTAGTGTAGGAAAAAGCCAAACAGCCGATAAGGAATGGAGATATTGCAATTAAGAGTAAAATAGAAATGTCTTTAATCCAGTAAACAAAACTATATCCTATACGACCTATTTTCTGAAGACAAATACCTAATGTATAAGATATTCTACCAGGTATATCACTCCAATTTGGCTCCTCTCCATCAGCTTCTATTTGTTGTCTAAAAGCGTCTTGTTGCTGCTGACTTATAGAGGAATGCAATTCAGCTAAAACTTTATCGCCTTCTTGAATAATTGATGAAAAGTTGAAAGCAAGAGCTCCTATAAGTGCTATTTTAAGCACATTAACAAGATGTAATTTCATGTCTTCCCCTGCCGCAAATGCTCCTTCAATGAAACCAGCAAAAACAAAAAGAGATGTGACTCCTAAAAGAGAGGTTCTTATCTCTTCTATATATTTCAGCCCATCAGTAAGTAAGATTCCGGCAAAGAAAAACATAAGTTTTACCTAGTCTCATTTAAATTTTTAAAAGATTCTCTTATTCTAACGGCACTTTCATGAGCTTGCTGTTTCTCAATTTGGTGTTGTTTTTCACACTCCATTTCAGCTTGTTTTTGTCTTGATGTTCCGAGTATTCCTTTGCCTAGTATTACTCCTAAAAGTAAAGCAACAATAAGTAAGGATATAATAATAATATATTTTGAGGTTTTCATGTTTTTAGCGGGTGGTGTTGATGTTTTGGAAGCTCTGTTTGATCCTATTTGCATTTTCATGAGCTTGTTGATCTGAAATTTGTTTATACGCTTCTTGATAAGCAGCATCTTCTAAGAGTTTTCTATTTTGAACCATTTGCGCACTCATTTGAGTTTGTTGTTGAAGTTGGCTTATGGTGGCATCAGTAGAGGAGAGAGCCGCAGAAGTACTTTCAATAGCAGCTAAAAGCTTCTCAGTGGTAGCTTGGTCTTGAGAGTTTTTAACCTGATCTCTTAAACTTGCTAGCTCTGACCTGAGATTAGAACTCTGTGTAGAAGCTATTTTAAGCTGCTGTTGCTGTTGGTCAAAAAGAGTTTCAATGGCTTGATATTTAGCAAGATTACTTGGAGGTGACTGACCGGCTAAAAGTTGACTTTTAATAGAATCAACTGTTGCAGCAGGACCTCCAAGAAGTCCAGTAAGCTGACTAGAAATATTAGAAGCACTATTAAGATTTCCTAAAAGCCGATCAAAAGTAGACCCAATACTAGAGGAATTAAGAGAACCTCCTAAAAATGAAGGTTAAGCAACATTATTTCTGTAAAATTGAAAAGAGTGTCATGAAAAAGTTGGAAATGAAGGGTTAGTTTTTAGTGGAGGAATTGAGGGTTGAGGTAAGCATTGGAAGTTTCCCAGTCATCGGATAA
>VGCX01000070.1 GCA_016869935.1 Alphaproteobacteria bacterium | reverse complement strand
TGGGGGCGAATTACCTGAAGCAACAGGCGATGATGCTGTTTTGGATACCCTAACACCGTATGTGGTTTTAACCACCGCAAACTTAGGAGTTCATGCGATTCGAACAAGAGTCGGCGCCTTTTTTGCTAAGGCCAATACAGCTGCAAGAGGGGCAGATATTCCTGCGATGCATGATTTAGATGATACACTAGAAGAAACTCGGATAAGGATAGGTGTTGAATCCAAAGTCAATGCCGTTGCTGTCATTGATGTGGATCCTGTTGGGGGTGAATTAGCGCTTGGAAATGACTATGACGACCATGGTCACCCAGCTATTCTACCTGAAATCCGACGCCTTATTGTCACAACAACCAGTGAGGGACCATTAAGGATTGCGAATAATTTTCTTTCTGGTAGCGATAACTTAATTGCGGTTGATTTCAGGGGAGTTCAAAATGTAGTGAGGATCGGGAATAAATTCCTTGCCAATACTTTAATAACTTCTCTTGATTTAAGAGACTTTAAAAATGTTAAAGAAGTTTTCCATAGCTTTCTCACCCAAAGCTACGATTTTCCATCCCTTCGACCTATTCTTTTGAGCCTTAAGAAGTACGGCTACGGCTCTATTGGAGAAAGATTTAACCGATATGTTAACGATCTTACAACACGCTTTCCCTTTATTGTAGATCCTAGTGAAGTCCGCGCCGTGTGATCTTCAAAAAGTAATCTTTCTGCCCTCTAAAAAGGCTATAAACCTTAATAACTCGCGTTGTGGAAAAGGTAAAATTGCTGTGACTTTAAAGCGATGGCAGCGATGCAGAAAAAGGCCGAACCAGCGGATAATCCAGCTGGAAGCCTTGCAGGTCTATCGCCCGCAGTGTAAGGTATTCTGATTTCTGATTAGGGTCCCTAGTCTGGGTTGTTCTCGGCTAGGGATTTTTTTTATTTGATCCTTCCGCGTATTGCAGATTTTTTGAAGCGCATAGTGTTTGCAAATAAAGCCGAAAAATGGCATTATTTGTATATGAACTTGCAATCCAAAACTTTCCCCCTTTTCCTCTAGTGTTCCTTATGGTAAAACCATAAACCATGTCTATTGCAAATATATTGACCTTATCGCGGATTTTTATTTTACCGCCCTATGTGTTGCTGTTTTATGTCCCCCATGGATGGGCGAATTGGGTGGCTGTTTCTTTATATCTTTACGCTTGTTTGACTGATTATTTAGATGGCGCTTTGGCGCGGAGCCGTAACCAAGTGTCCTCTTTTGGGAAATTCCTAGACCCTGTTGCGGATAAGTTGTTGATTCTGACCACCTTTGTGATGTTGGCTGGGACGCATCGCCTTGGTGGATTTACCCTTATTCCAGCCGTTATTATTGTTTGCCGGGAAATTTTTGTCTCTGGTCTTCGGGAATTTCTTTCTGATGTAAAGGTATCTGTTCCTGTAACGCTGCTTGCTAAATGGAAAACAGCTATCCAAATGACTGCTTTAAGCTTTTTATTGGCAGATGATGCGAGAGACTTCCTTTGGGGATTGCATGAACTTGGGGTCATTCTATTGTGGATTGCAGCTTTTTTGACCCTTATTACCGGGTATCAGTATCTAAAAGCAAGCGCCCCCCATATTCCTTTTGAAGGGGAATGAAGCTTGGTATAATGAATCTTGTCCTCTATCAGCCAGAGATCGCTCAAAATACTGGAACACTGCTTCGTTTAGCGGCTTGTATGGGCGTCAAGGTTGATATTGTTGGTCCTTGCGGGTTTGCCTTTAGCGACCGTCAGCTAAAACGATCCGGCATGGATTATATCGATCACGTAGAAAAAACCCTTTATGACTCTTGGGATGATTATAAACTATCAAGGCCTAAAAGGTTAATCCTATTGGACACAAAAGCAACGGTTCCCTATATGGATTTCCAGTTTTTTCCTGAGGATTCTTTGATGGTTGGGTCTGAAAGCCAAGGCGTTCCTGAGTTAGTATATAAAGAAACAGACCATCAAGTTTTGATTCCTATGCATCCTCCTTTGCGTTCCCTTAATGTTGCGATTTCGGCCGCTATGGTTTTAGGGGAAGCCCTAAGGCAAATAGGAGGATTTTTCATTGACCCGCATAAAATCATCGGCTAATCTGATACAAGAGTATAAGATTAGCCGAAAAAATGTATGTTCACAGAACATTAGAAAGCACACTGATAAAAGCATCTGCCAGTTTTCCTGTTGTCATGGTTACTGGACCTAGGCAAATTGGGAAAACAACTTTCTTGCAGCATTGTGCAAAAAACGATCGTCGCTATGTTACGCTTGATGACTTTAATGAGCGGGCACTCGCTGTGGCTGATCCTGAACTTTTTTTTAAAAGGAATCCTCCTCCTATCTTGATTGACGAGGTTCAGTATGCGCCTGAATTGTTTAGTTATATTAAAATTATTTGTGACAAGGAAAGAAAACCAGGGTTGTTTTGGCTCACGGGGTCTCAGAAGTTTCACTTAATGAAAAATATTTCCGAATCTCTTGCGGGGCGCGTTGCAATTTTAGATTTATTGGGTTTATCGCAAGCAGAAATTTTTAAAAGTCCTTGGGCTCAAGCTCCCGTCCTTCCCACATCTGAGTGGATCGAACTTTCGAGGGAGCATGCGGTCAAAGAGTGTACTTTAATGGATCTTTATAAAAGAATATGGTCTGGGTCTTTTCCACAAATCGCTTTAGATTCCACGGTAGATCGTGATTTATTTTATAGCTCTTATATCCAAACCTATATTCAACGTGATGTAAAAAATATTGCAAACATCACCAGCGAATCAGGCTTTTTTACTTTCTTAAAGGCGGCTGCTGCGCGCACAGGGCAGTTATTAAATTATGCGGATCTTGCAAGAGATGCTGATATCAGTCAAAAATCAGTCAAAGACTGGCTGAGCATTCTAGAAACATCAGGGATTATTTACTTATTAAGGCCTTATCACAATAACGTTGTGAATAGACTTGTTAAAACACCCAAGCTTTATTTTTTGGATACAGGTCTTTGTTCTTATTTAACGCGATGGCAATCGCCAGAATCTTTAGAGGCTGGGGCCATGTCAGGGGCTATCTTAGAAACATACGTTGTGTCTGAAATTTTAAAAAGCTACTGGCATAACGGCAAACAAGCGTATTTTAATTTTTATCGTGATAAGGATGGAAAAGAAGTCGATTTGATTATTGATCAAAATAATACTTTATATCCAATTGAGATCAAAAAGACAGCCAATCCTTTAAAAAATGCACCGAAAAATTTTGGATTTTTACAGAACCTAAAGCAAAATATAGGGCAAGGGATGGTCGTTTGTTTGACTGATAAAGATTATCCCTTGTCCCGTGACATTAATGCTGTCCCTATAGGATATTTATAAACCCATCAACTACCCTTCTTGTCGGCTATAGCCCAACGCTTCACGTTTTTCATTGTCAGTTAAAAACGAACATGATTCAAGGCGGGCCCAAAGGGCTTCTCGCCGCATGATGAGGGCAGGGATACCCTCCAAGTCATAGGTAAATTTCATTGTATTATCATAAAGGGGGCAGAGCCATTGGTTCACTTCCGAAATGATCTTATCCAGAAGGGGAAGAATGGTGTCTTCCCAAAGATGAAGGCGGGCTTCCTTGTAGTTGGCAAAAGTGGCATCTCCGGGCACTCCAACCAACATAGAAGGAACGCCGTACGCTTGAGCAATTTCTCGAGCCGCTAAGTATTTGCTTTCAATAAAATCCATATCTTTTGGGGAAATACTGAGCTCTTGCCATTTCATTTTTCCCTCCAAAACGACAACACGTCCCGCATTATCGGCCCCTTGGAATGTTTCTCGAATCTGGGTACGGAGCGCTTGGTGATCTTCTTCCGAAAGTCGGCTGATATCATCCGCATCTAAGATCAAGGCTCCGCTAGGGCGTCCACCATTTTGCAGAATGGCAAGATTATGTTTTCCCACTTCGTTATGATGATCAATACTAGAGGCAGTGGCCTCAACAGGGCTCATGCCGTACCAATCATTCAGGGGGTGAAATAGCTTTAGATGCAGTAATGGTTCAAGGCTTGATTGTGAAGATTTTTTAATCATGCGACGCTTTTCCCCAACACTGTAGACATAAGAATGCCCATCAACATCAGGAATAATTTGTACCCTGTCTGGTCGTAAAAGATAAAGCTGCCACTGACGATTGCAGATATTGACCAGTTCTACATAACTATTTCCTGACAATAAAAGGTATGATGCTAAGGTTTCTAAAAAAGAAACCCCTGTTTGAGAGGGGTTTGGACTGTTGATCAAATCTAGAAGAGGATGTGCATCCAGAAGGTTTTTCCCTTTTTGAAGGCGCCAAGGCACGCTTGCAAGATTTCTTGCAATAAGGGTCACAGCTCGGTACACAATCACATTTTTACAGTAACTTTCTTCCGCTAATTCGTCAAAACGACTCGAGTGCCAAAGGGGAATGCCTTTCACAGCGGGGGGGATATGAAAAAAATTTCTGGGAGGTTTTGTGATAGATTTTTTTTCAAAAGAGTTCAATAGATTTTTCAACCAAGGGTGCATGGGTGTCTCCTGTTATAAATTGATGGAAAAAAATAAGAGTGGGTAAAAGGATTATTCTACCCAGCTACAGGGTACCCCAGAAAATCTAAGATGCAACTTGTTTTTTGCAATAAAAATGAAAACTTCTATAGGCCTGTATTATAAAAGAGCTGCCATAACCCCATAATTCATAGAAATGGCTTGGGATTCTTGCCATTCGTTTGTAAGGGGTTTATAGGTCATGCCGAAAAATTTTTGGATGGAAAATCCTTCTTTTTCTAAATACTGCGCAAGTTCCGCTGGGCGAACAAATTTTGACCACGTATGCGTTCCTTTGGGGACCCATTTTAGTAAATATTCTCCCGCAATGATTGCCCCTAAAAATGAGATAGGGGTGCGGTTAAGGGTAGATAAAATCACAAGACCTTTTGGTTTTGTTAGGGCCTTTAGGGCTGCAAAGAAAGGAGGGAGTTCTTTGAGATGCTCTAGTAACTCAAAACTAATAATCCCATCAAAGGGTTCCGCTTCCTTTGAAAAGTCTTCAAGGGTCGTTTGTTCATAGTGAATTGAAAGGCCCATCTGGTCCGCGTGCGTTCTTGCAACGAGAATCGCTTCTCCCCCAGCATCAATACCGGTCATAGTAGCGCCAAGGCGCGTCAGCGGTTCTGTTAATAGGCCACCCCCACAGCCTACATCTAAAAGGTGGAGGCCTTCTAAGGGGCGGAGTGCCGAAGTATCTCGATTGAAATGGTGGCACAAGGCATTTTTAATAATCCTTAAGCGACAGGGATTCATCTGGTGGAGAGGTTTGAAGGGACCTGTTACATCCCACCAAGCATGGGCTTGTTGATTAAAGCGGGTTACTTCTTCGTGATCGAAGCTCATGAAAAAATCCTTTTTTTTCTGAACCATTATGATAAAGTAATTTTTTTATTGCAAACCCCTATTTTTTCTATGGGAATAAAGGACACCAATGAAGACAGTGAATACGCTTGAGCGCCTATGGAAGGGCGGATGTGAATTTTTAGGAACGCGCTATGCCATTTTAGGAGGCGCTATGACCTGGGTTTCAGAGCGTCACTTGGTCTCTGCGATTTCAAATGCTGGGGGCTTTGGTGTGTTGGCGTCCGGTTCTATGCCGCCCGAAATTCTGCGCCAGGAAATTCAAGCAACGCGCACAATGACGAATAAACCCTTTGGCGTAAATTTGATCACCCTTCATCCGCAACTAATGGATTTGGTTCAAGTGTGCATTGATGAAAAAGTAACTCATGTTGCTTTAGCAGGGGGTCTTCCCTCATCTGAATCGATTTCTAAACTAAAAGAAGCAGGCATTAAAGTCCTTTGTTTTGCCCCAGCCCTTGTGATTGCCAAACGATTGCTACGTCTTGGCGTTGATGCCCTGATTATCGAGGGAATGGAGGCTGGTGGACATGTAGGTCCTGTTTCTACAACTGTTCTAGCGCAGGAAATCCTCCCAGAAATTCAAGAGGTCCCTGTTTTTATTGCTGGGGGTATTGCGCGCGGAGAAGCGATTGCCGCCTATCTTGAAATGGGGGCAGCCGGATGTCAGCTGGGCAGTCGGTTTGTGTGTACCACAGAATGCCAAGCGCATCCAAAGTTTAAGGCCTTTTTTATCCGCAGCAATGCACGCGATGCAGTTCTCTCACCCCAATTGGATCCAAGATTTCCGATTATTCCTGTTCGTGGGATTCAAAACGCAGGCACCGCTAATTTTATCGAAACACAGCGCGATGTTATTCTTCGTTTTGAACGAGGCGAAATTACCCAACAAGAAGGCCAGCTAGAGATCGAGCATTTTTGGGCTGGAGCTCTAAGGCGTGCGGTGGTAGAGGGTGATATTGAAACTGGATCAGTTATGGCAGGACAAAGCGTTGGGCTCATCAAAGAAGAACTACCCGTCGAAGAAGTCATTCAAATGTTGATTGCTCAGGCAGAAGCGTCCTTAAAAGTTATTTAAGGGGAATTACGGTGGTTCTTGTGGCAAACGACCGAGTAAGCTTTCCTAAAAGTTTAAACAAAGTTTCTGACAGCCTTGTTAAGAATGCATTAACCGCAATACGTCATCTTCTGAAAGGCCAGTATCCTCAACAATTTCTTGCAGTGGTCTGTTGAGCATCAACAATTTCCGTGCCATGGCTTTCATGCCGTCCATAAAGCCTTCAGCTTTACCTTCAGCTTTACCTTCTGCTTTTCCTTCAGCTTTACCTTCTGCTTTACCTTCAGCTTTCCCGTGATTAATGCCTTGTTGGAATCCCTCAAGACGGCCAAGGTTCATTCCCTCAGCACGGCCCTTTCGAATTCCTTTCAGCAATCCCTTTTGATGTTGTTCGCCAAAAACAATACTGTACTGGCTCCAATCTTGTTTTTCTTTT
>VGCX01000069.1 GCA_016869935.1 Alphaproteobacteria bacterium | reverse complement strand
ACCGAGCTACAAAAATGACGGGTAGTGTGAGTAGACCCAATGAAACAAGCATTACTCTAAAAACTTTTCAATATCAATAATTCTATAAAAATATCGACTCTCGTAAAGGGCATTCGATACATCCCCCAGGTGTAAAAGTACTGGGGCGATACCGTATCCTTTGGGTTTATAAAAACGGTTAATTTTATCCTTCATCTGATCAATGATTTCTGTTGTGAGCTCTTTTCTCCTAAATTTAAATTCACACACGTAAAGATTGTTTGCCTGTGTTTGAATTAGATAATCAATCTGGCATCCACGCTGATCAATTCGTGGTGTTTGGTGATAAGGATTATCGGCCACAATATCTTCGGGTGGAATGCCCAGCTCTTTCAAAATAAGGTTCCTATTTTTTAAGAGGAGATTTTCGACCTGATATCCCATCATAGCTTCCCATCCAGGGAGTTTTGCTAGGTCTTCAAAGGAATTTTGTGTGATTTTGGGAAGATTCGGATTAATATAGCTTAGATAAAACCTTAGGTAATTATCACTCAGCCGATAGAGAGAGTTCCTCCCCATTTTTTTTGTTTTTAAAGACCAATGATAATGTTTTGTAATAAATCCTGATATCTCCAAAGCTTCTAAGTGATTTGTCATGTATCCCCCATCGGGATAGTTAAGATCACCCATGATTTCTTGTCGGGTTTTCATTCCGCTGGCTAAGGACCCTACAATCTTTCTATAAATATCAGCCGATCTGCCAAAGAGATCATTAAAAATACGATCAAACTCATGTACCAACAAACCATTCTTTTTAAAGCAAAGTCTTTTGATGTTGCTATCAATAGTCTCTTGAGGGTTTATTTGCACCAAATACCATGGAACACCTCCCGTAATTGATAGAATCTTAAAAATATCATAGGTAGATGCTTTAACTCCCAGTTTTTTCAAAAGCTCAAAAGATTCTTTTAATGAAAGATCTTCCAAATCAATTTGAAGGCTAATTCTGCCAAAAAAGGCAGTACTTCTGATAATGTTTTTTTCGATCCACGTAGAAACAGAGCCACAAAAAACGAGGATAAGATTAGGGTATTTCTTTAAAGTGACATCCCACCAAACTTTTAATTTAGGGACAAAGGTCGGGTCCTTTGATCCCATCCAAGAAATTTCATCTAACAAAAGAACGGTAGGTTTTTGGGTTAAATACTTTGTCACATGGGCAAACCCATCGCTCCAGTCATTAAAGGAGAAAGGGGGGATATGAAAATACTGGGAAACCTGTTGAGCAAAGCTATCGCGCTGATCTTGATCACTCAGGTCTTCAATTGGTGGAAGTCCGGTGAAATTTAAGAAAATTTTACCCTTAGAGGCTTCTTCAACAAGTTGGCTTTTCCCGATTCGCCGTCGCCCTTTGATTACTACAAGTTTTGGAAAAGGGGTGTTATCTAAGGCTTTTATCTGCGCTAGTTCTTTTTTTCTTCCAACAAAACAATCCATATTTTTTCCATTAAACACTAAACATCCCTTATGTAAGAAAACGTTATCAAAGGAAGGATGAAATGTCAACCTATCCTTCCTTTAAATCAGATATCTTAATTTAAGGAAGGATGATATAGGGGCATTGGTATGACAGAGGTTTTTGTATATACTCTCTTTAAAAACGAAATATGGTATCATGCGGCCAGAGATTCTAGACCCTTTATTTCATTCTCATAAAACGTTGGCTTTTGTTGGGCCAAAGACGGCCGTGTTGCTAGAAAAACTCTGTGGGCCGCTGATAATAGACCTTTGTTTCCACTTTCCGATTCAAATAGAGGAACGACAGGTATGTCAGGCTTTGCGTTATGCCGTACCCGATACCCTTCAGACATTGGTTGTGACGGTGGAAGCCCACCATCCGCCTAAAAGCCGGGGGCGGCCGTATCGAGTGACTTGTCACGATGGGGGCACAGAAATCACCCTGCTTTTTTTTAATGCCAATACGCGGTATTTGAAAACAGTCTTGCCTGTGGATAGCAAGCGTCTGATCAGTGGAAAGGTTGAAAAATCCTTTGGTCTCTGGCAGATGATCCACCCCCACCATATTGGGGTGGAAGAGGGTTTAGAAGAATGGAGTGGTTGTCGGGCTGTTTATCCCATGACGGCAGGACTTTCAAAAAAAACCCTTGGGAAAATTATCGAAGGGGCCTTAGAAAAGCTTCCAATCCTTTCGGAATGGATTTCCCCTGATCTTTTAGAAAAATACCGATGGGGATCGTGGCGAGAAACGGTGATGGCCCTTCATCATCCACAGACTATAGACGATGTCGGACCCGAAAGTGCCTTGTATCAACGACTCGCCTTTGATGAGCTGATGGCCTATCATCTAACCTTAAAGTTGTTACAACAAAGTCAGGTCAAAGCTTTTGGGCTGGTTTTGAAGGCTCAAGATGAATTGCAGGATCAATTTTTGTCGGCACTTCCTTTCCAATTGACCAACGGTCAGCAGGCAGTTTTTAAAGATATTCAACAAGATCTTGAAAGCGGCAAGAAAATGATTCGGCTCCTGCAGGGCGATGTTGGAAGCGGTAAAACGGTGGTTGCCTTTATGGCAATGCTGCAGGCGATTGGGTCTGGTCATCAGGCAGCTCTTTTGGCGCCGACAGAAATTTTGGCACAGCAACATTATAAAACGCTTAAAAAATGGTGTGATGGTTTAAAAATACCAGTGGCTCTATTTACCAGCAGTATGACTGCCAAGGAACGACGGGAACAGAGAGGAGCTCTAGCGGAGGGATCTTTATCTCTTGCGGTGGGCACCCATGCGCTCTTAGAAAATGACGTGAAGTTTCATTCTTTGGGGCTTGTGGTCATTGATGAACAGCATCGATTTGGGGTCGATCAACGAAGCCAATTGGTGCAAAAGGGACCTCATGCTCATACGCTGGTGATGACAGCAACGCCCATTCCTCGAACCCTTGCCCTTGCATTTTATGGGGAAATTAGTGTTTCAAATTTGCGAGAAAAACCAGCGGAGAGAAAACCAATTGAAACGCGTCTTGTTCCTTTAGAGCGGCTTGATGAAATTTATCAACGGCTGACAGCCATTATAAAAGGCGGCGAGCAAATTTATTGGGTCTGTCCGCTTGTCGAAGAGGGGGTGGATGAAAAACCGCTCGGCCATGTGCAAGAAAGGTACGCTATTTTACGTACCCTCTTTAAAGGGCAAGTTGGCTTTATTCATGGACGTTTGTCGTCTGAAGAAAAAGATCGAACAATGGGAGATTTTAAAGCAGGGCGCCTTAAAATTTTGGTTGCAACGACGGTGATTGAAGTTGGGGTTGATGTTCCTAATGCAACGGTTATTGTCATTGAAAATGCAGAGAAATTTGGATTGTTTCAGCTGCATCAATTAAGGGGACGTGTGGGGCGTGGGGGGGCGTCTTCCACCTGTCTTTTGGTCTATAAAAATCCTTTAAGTGCGATGGCACAAGAACGATTGAAAATTTTACGAGAAACGAACGATGGTTTTCAGATCGCTGAAATGGATTTAAAACTTCGAGGGAGTGGGGATTTCTTGGGAACTCGACAAAGCGGCCTTCCAGGGTTTCGGTTTTTCCGTTTTGATACGCATTTTCATTTATTTAAAGAAGTTGAAACCTATGTCCAAAAGATTTTAGAGGCTCCTCTTTATAAGGATAAAGAATTTCGTGAGGCATTACGGTGTTTGTTGTCGTTATTTCAGCACGATCAGGCCTATCTATACTTGAAAGGCGGTTAGGAGGTTTCTATCGTCAACATTTCGTGGTATAACGCTTGGTAAAAAAGAGCAAGCGCATGACACAAGAAGCCTTTTTCATTGTTGATGGATCCAGTTTTATTTTTCGAGCATTTTATTCTTTGCCTCCCTTGACGCGGCCGGATGGAACTCCTGTGGGTGCTGTTTTGGGCTTTACCAATATGCTGGTTCGTCTTTTGAATGAAATGCATGCCCATAAGTTGGTTGTTGTTTTTGATGCTGGTCGCAAAACCTTTCGAAATGACCTTTATCCAGAGTATAAAGCGAATCGAGGCGAGACGCCGGAGGATCTGATTCCACAATTTCCGATTATCCGCGATGCCTGTGAAGCCTTTGATATTCCTTTCATTGAAAAAGAAGGGTTTGAAGCCGATGATTTGATTGCAACGTATACAGTAAAAGCGAAAGCAAGGGGCTTGAAAACGATTATTGTGTCCTCTGATAAAGACTTGATGCAGCTTGTTGATGATCAGGTTCAGCTGTATGACTCTATGAAAGATACTTTTATTAATCGAGATCGGGTAATAGAAAAGTTTGGGGTGCCCCCAGAAAAAGTCCAATATATCTTGGCACTTGCAGGGGATTCATCGGATAACATTCCTGGTGTTCCGGGGATTGGGCCCAAAACAGCAGCAGAGTTGATTCAGACCTACGGGGACCTTGAAACACTTCTTTCATCCACTGATTCGATTAAGCAGGTAAAGCGACGGGAGCTTCTGGAGACGCACAAAGATCAGGCACGGCTTTCTTTAAAGCTTGTGAGGCTTAAAGAAGATGTTTTCGTTGATCAAGCGCTCGATGATTTTATTTTGCATCAACCAAATCCTGAAAAGGTTTTGGCCTTCTTAAGGCATCAAGGGTTTAAATCCTTGGAATCCAAGTTTTCAAGTCGCGTAGAAGAAGGGGCGTTAAATCTTTGGGCCAAAGCGCCAGAAAAAAAACCACAAACGTCCGCAATATCTTCTTATGAAACGATTACAACAGAGACACAGCTTAAGCAATGGATTGATCTCATACAGTCTCAAAGGGTTGTTTGTGTTGATACGGAAACAGATTCCCTGAGTGCGATGGATGCTAATCTTGTGGGGATTGCGCTTGCGGTTCCCTCCGGACAAGCGGGATATATTCCTTTACAACACAAGGCCCCAGAGGCAACCCTTTTAGACGGCCCACAAGAAAAATTTCAACAATTGCCAATTGCAATGGTTTTAGAAAGGCTGAAACCCCTTTTTGAAGATCCGAGTATTTTAAAGATTGGTCACAATATTAAATATGACAAGTTGGTTTTAAAAAAGTATGACCTACCCTTAACGCCTTTTGATGACACGATGCTTTTGTCGTATCTTTTAGAGTCTGGACGGCATGGTTTGGATCATCTGGCCGAAAAGCATTTTCAGCATCCAATGATATCTTTTAAAGACGTTGTTGGCAGTGGGCAAAAAGCCAAAACCTTCGATCAAATAAATTTGAAAGAGGCAACAAATTATGCCGCAGAGGACGCAGAGTATACACTGAAACTTCATCATCTTTTAAAACCCCAAGTCGTTCACGAGCGTCTGTTAACCATTTATGAAACCATAGACCGCCCCTTGGTTGATCCCCTTGTTGAGATGGAAAATCATGGCGTTAAAATTGATGCAGTGCTTTTGAAAAACCTGAGCCATGATTTAAGTCAAAAAATCAGAGAGCTGGAAGAAAAAATTTATGAGATGACCGGGCAAGTCTTTAATATAGGATCACCCAAACAACTAGGGGAAGTCTTGTTTGATCATATGAAAATCCCAAGTGGGGGAAAAAGTAAAACAGGGGCCTATTCAACCGATAGTGATGTTTTAGAAAAAATTGCAGAAGAGCATCCGGTTGCTCAAAAAATTCTAGAATGGCGTCAATTGTCCAAACTAAAAAATACTTATACGGATAGTTTACCACAGCAAATTTGTCGACGTACGGGCCGGGTTCACACCTCTTATGCGATGGCGGTTACCTCGACGGGTCGGTTGTCTTCCTCAGATCCCAATCTTCAAAATATTCCGATCCGCACCCCCATTGGTCGCCGTATTCGAGAAGCCTTTGTGGCAGAGGCTGGGTCCAAACTTATTTCTATCGACTATTCTCAAATTGAACTTCGTCTTTTGGCCCACTATGCAGATATTCATGAATTAAAGGCGGCTTTTCAGGAAGGAATTGATATTCACGCACTTACGGCAAGTCAAGTTTTTGGTATTCCTTTGGACCAAATGACATCAGAGACCAGAAGTCGGGCAAAGGCTATCAACTTTGGCATTATTTACGGGATTAGCGCCTTTGGACTTTCGAATCAGCTTGGCATTTCAAGGGCGGACGCTGCTCAATACATTGAGGCGTATCATAAGCAATATCCAGGGATTAAACAATATATGACCGATCAGATTGCTTTTGCCCAAAGGCATGGGTATGTGACAACTTTGTTGGGTCGGCGATGTTATGTCCCGAATATTGGATCCAAGAATCCATCGCTTCGAGGGTTTGCAGAACGTCAGGCCATTAATGCCCCTTTGCAGGGAAGCAATGCTGATATTATCAAAAAAGCCATGATTAAAATTCCAGGGGCCTTAAAGAAAGAAAATCTTCAAACGAAAATGCTTTTGCAGGTACATGACGAATTAGTGTTTGAGTCTCTTGAGCAAGAGGTTGATCAAAGCATCTCGATTTTAAAACCATTGATGGAAACGATTATTTCTCTTTCAGTTCCCTTGCGGGTTGATGCTGGGATTGGCAAATCTTGGGCGGAAGCACACGCATGATCGAACATTTGATTTTGGTGGATGAAAAAGATAAAGAGGTTGGCTCCTGTGAAAAAATGGAGGCCCATAAAAAAGGGTTGTTGCACCGGGCTTTTTCGATTCTCTTATTGAATAAAAAAGGCGAGATGCTGTTGCAAAAGCGTTTTTCTGGCAAATATCATTCTGGCGGACTATGGACCAATGCTTGCTGCGGCCATCCAAGGCCGGGGGAGGATACAAAATTCGCTGCCATGCGTCGGATGAGGGAAGAATTGGGAATGGCCTGTCCTTTAGATGAATCCTTCACCTTTTCCTATAAAGTCCCTTTTGATAATGGCTTGATAGAACATGAATTTGTCCATGTTTATCGGGGGGTGTATGAGGGAGATTTTGAACCCAACCCCAAAGAGGTGGAAGATTTAAAATGGATATCTTTACCAAATCTTTTA
>VGCX01000068.1 GCA_016869935.1 Alphaproteobacteria bacterium | reverse complement strand
ATCCAAAAACCCTCAAAAAAACCATTAAGGACCTCGAAAAGAAAATGCTGAAAGCAGCAGAAGATTTGAACTTCGAAGAAGCGGCTAGATACCGCGATCAAATTAAAGCCATCGAATCGGGGCAGCTGTCTTTTTGATGGTTATTAGAATGTGAATCAGTCTGAAAAGAAAAAATGAATAAGCTTGTTTTGATGAATAAAATTTATGTGAATATAGTTTTAACGATCTTACTGGTTGGGAATCAGGGTATGTGTATGGAGGCTCCTGCGGGAGATGAAGCAAGATCTCATGCGTCGTTCCATAAAATACGTGCACAGCAGAACTACATACTAACTTTTCTAAATAAGTCCGACCAAAATGGGTTCGCTAGCGTTTGTAGGGCTACTCGAGAGCATATTGCTAAGATCCGTCTCTCTAATGCCTTTAGAAGTGCTATTCGTTGTATAGACCCTAATCTCTTTTGTGTTGTGGATGGAAGGGAAATTGATAGGATTGCCTCTTATCCTCAATGGCAAATGATTGGTCAAGAGATCCCTAGCTTTTTTAAATCAGCTTTAAGAAGTCCAATACTAAAGGATAGAATTATTGCTGTCAAAGGATCAGAATTTCCGTTAACTGTTCATGGTGTTTTTGAGACGAAAGGAGAAGCAGAAGTCCTTGCGGACACTAAGGGGGGGCATGATGCTGCGCATCCTCCTACTTTTGGATACCATTCTATTCCAGCACTAAATCTTTTTGGAGGGGATAGTATCGTCACAACCTATGCTACTCAAGGATATACATTTTGGTCACAATCAGAATTACTTGATGCAGACGACGATAAAAAAGCTACAAATAGAGTTCAGTTCCAACAGTCCATAGGCGCAAGATATGTTTTTGGCACAGATATTCAAGAGGAAGGCGTATTACCTGCAGCAGAAGGCCTTGAAGAGGTTTTGAATGCCCTAACGCCCCATGTGGTTTTAACCACTGAAAACTTAGCAGTTGCTGAGATTAGAAGAAGAGTCAGTGCCTTTTTTACCAATGCCAATACAGCTGCAAGGGGGACAAGCATTCCTGCTGCTTCTTTATATGAGGACGATGAAAAAACTAAAACAAGATTAGCCGCTGAATCTAAGGCGAACGCTGTTGCAGTCATTGATGTAGAAGCTGTAAATATAGGCGGTGTGCATGAATTACGCCTTGGGCACGCTTGGAACGCTGAAGAATATCCATCTATTCTAAATGAAATCCGACGTCTTATTGTCACAACAACAAGTAATGAACCATTAACTATTGGAGATTCCTTTCTCTATGATTGTGATGGATTAACCTTAGTTGATTTGAGTCTTTTAGAGCAAGTTACAACAATTAAATCTTTTTTTCTATCTGGTTGCGGAGGCTTAAACTCTCTTGATTTAAGGGGTCTTGACAATATCACAGCAATTGGGGATTGCTTTCTCTATAATTGCACTGACTTAACGTTTGTTGATTTAAATCCTTTGAAAAATATTACAGCGACTGGGAATGCGTTTCTAGGTAATTGCAGTAGTTTAATCTCTATTGATTTAAAAGGCCTTGAAAATATCACAACGATTGGGAACCACTTTCTCATGTACTGTACTGGCTTAATCTCTCTTGATTTGAGTCTTTTGAGGAGTATTAAGACAATTGGGGGTGGCTTTCTCTATTTTTGCGAGGCCTTAACTTCCCTTAATGTGATTCCTTTAAGAAATGTTACAGCAATTGGGGGCTCCTTTCTGTCTAGTTGCATTAACCTTAGGACTATAAAGGGATTTAGTCATTGGGTAAATATTGATAGTATTGGAAGTACTTTTCTTAGCGATACCGATAAGCTTTCTATAGAGCCAGACTTTGATGGTGCACCTGTCCCAGACTTAATGAGATTAAGGCTGAGAGGGGAAGCCGCTGTCACTGAGATTCAGCGGGTAGTCGCTGCAGCCCAAGCTGGTCGCCTTGCTTCTCTTGCTAATGGTTAATAAAAAATTTTCTTTTTCGACTTATGGTCATAGTGAGGAAGCTTTTATTTCTTATTTACAAAGTGGAGGTGATGCAATAATCAGTCCTGATATTGTCCCACAAGGTGTTATGTTCCTTATTATCAGCACAATTGAATCTTTACAAACAATTACTTACATTTTATCTATGAAAACATAAGGACACAAAAATGAAGAAATTTTTATTTTTAATAAATTTAGCAGGAGCTTTTTTAAGCTCTTATACGTCTTCTTTTGGTGCAGTTGCAGTGCCCGTTCCCCCATCAGATGATCATCGTTTCTCGACTCAAATAAAAGGACCTCGTTCTATGCATCATTCATTCAGTAAAGAAGAAATTGGCAGTATGTTTATGCAGGTTGTAGATGGTAGAAACGACCCTATGTCTTTATTACGAGGGGGGTGGGAGTCTCTTCCTACAAAGTCAGATGAAGATGTTGACGGGCTAAGTGAAACTTATCTTATTGAGGGGTATAAGGAACTATATTTTCGCTTTGAACATGAAAAGGATGTAGAAAATGCAGCAAAAGCCTTGTGGAGAGCATCTCAAATTCAAGAATATGCAGAAGGCCTTTTTACTGTCTTTCTCAAAGACTTGGGCATACATTCATCTCGCCCAACGGAAGAAGAAATCAACCATATTTTAAGAACCAAATTTTCTCGTAAAAGTTAATCCTCACGCCTCTAAAAGCATTCAGAAAAACCTAAAAACAATTTTAGAGAGCGTTTATGAGAAGGATCACGTAACACTAGGCTCGGCTGTGGTTCAAGGGGATCCAAAAACCCTCAAAAAAACCATTAAGGACCTCGAAAAGAAAATGCTGAAAGCAGCAGAAGATTTGAACTTCGAAGAAGCGGCTAGATACCGCGATCAAATTAAAGCCATCGAATCGGGGCAGCTCTCCGTTTAAAAAAAGTTATCATATTATGATCGTCAATGCGTTTTAAGCCAGTGATTGTGTGAAGTGCGTTGTATTTTCTAAAGTCTTGCTGTTGACAATTTTGTATTTTTTATGTATATGTATACATAATTATTATATTTTTTTGCATAAAGGTGCATAATGTTAAAAAGAACTTTAAAGCTAGATCTTCCAAAAGGGCAGAGTATCTTTCTTTGGGGAGCTCGGAAAACAGGGAAATCTACCTTTCTTAAAGAACATTTTTCAGATAGTGTATATATTGACCTTTTAGATCACGATTCTTTTTTAACGTACAGTAAAAACCCTATGCATTTACGAGGGTTCCTCTCTAATTTGCCTAAAGAAATTCTGGAAAAACCTATTATTATTGACGAGGTGCAAAAAGTACCAGAAATCTTAGATGAGATTCATTGGATTGTTGAAAATATGAAAGGGACCTATTTCATTTTGTGTGGGTCGAGCCTTAGAAAATTAAAACATTCAGGCGCCAATCTTTTAGGGGGGCGAGCGTGGAGTCAACTCTTTTTCCCCTTATGTTATCCGGAGTTTGAGAAATTCGATTTGCTAAAAGCTTTAAGTTACGGATTAATTCCTAATCACTATCTTGCAGAGCATTATCCCAGAAAATCTTTAAAGGGATATTTGGGAAATTATTTGATCCCAGAGGTTCAATGGGAAAGCCACATTAGAAAAATGTCAACTTTTGTTAGGTTTTTAGATGCCATTGCTTTTAGTAATGCCCAAATGCTGAACTATTCAAACATTGCTAGAGAATGCGCAGTTAATGTGCGCACAGCAGAGTCTTATGTTGAGATGTTAGTTGATATGCTCTTGGCGTATAAAATTTATCCGTATGCAAAAACACCAAAGCGCAATTTAATTACCAGCACACCAAAGTTTTACTTTTTTGATACCGGTCTTGTGAATGAAATTGCTGGACGTACTATTCTTGAGCTCAAGGGGCCCGAGGTTGGCCATCTATTGGAGCAGTATATATTTTTAGAGCTTTTGGCTTATAAGGAACTCAATGAAAAAGATTTTGACATTACGTACTGGCGGACAAATACAGGGCTGGAAGTTGATTTTGTTCTTGGAAAGGGGTTGGTTGGTTTAGAAGTTAAATTATCCAAGAATATTTCATCATCTGATCTTCGAGGCCTTGTTGAGTTTTCTGATGATTACAAGCCTCTTTATTGTGCTGTTATATGCTTAGAACCAAAGCCGCGTAAATTAACAATAAAGGGAAAAGATATTTTTATTTTGCCTGTGGAAGAGTTCTTAAAACTCTTATGGAATCACAAACTTCCTGGGATTTGATCGTCAAGTTTTAAGAGCTTCTTGTGAAGAAGGTCGTGCAACATTTCGGGACAGCTGTCTTTTTGATGGGGTATAGGATTGAAAATTCATCTGAAAGACCTATTAATATCAAAAAATGATGATTTGCAGATCATCTCAGAAATGCTTTGGCCCATTGAACGATGAAGTCGCCATTATGTCCAAATTTGTTGCGTTTTTTAGGGTGAATATGGTAATGATGGGACCAGAAAACGGATTAGAGTAGGACACTAAAATGATACACCCGCTTCATTATGGCGCAAAAGCCGCAATCCCAAAGTTTCTTGTGATATTTTTTCATGGCTTTGGAGCAAACGGAGATAATCTCCTGGATTTATCTTACTTTCTTGAAACAACTTTGCCTGAGGCGGTATTTGTCTCGCCCAATGGCCTGACGCCGATGCCCCATTATCCGGGTGGCTATCAATGGTTTCCTTTAAAAGATGATTTAAATCCCGATGATCTAAAGCAAGAATGTGCCCGTGTTTTAGACAAAGGGATAACGCTTGTAGAAACCATTCAACAACACTATAATGTCCCCCCTGAGCGAACCTTTTTTGTTGGATTTTCTCAAGGCACAATGATGTCTCTTGCCATTGCGCTTGCCCATAAAAATATATGTGGGGGTGTCATTGGGTGTGCAGGGGGGCTTTATATGGATGCCTCTTTGATAAAGGCGCCTAAAGATTTACCCCTTTGTTTGATTCATGGGGAAGATGATACGGTGGTAGACCCCAGCGCATCAGAAGCAACCCTTGAGTTTTTGGAGGGCCTTGGCTTTTCCCCAACCCTCACCCTTGTTCCGAGGTTGGGACATAGTATTGATGAACGAGTTTTGAAAGAAATAGGAACGACACTGAACCAAATAAGTAAAGGAAAGAAATATGCGTAAAAAAATTGCCATCGTTGGAGCCGGTAACATTGGCGGCGTTTTAGGACTCTTGTGTGTCATGCGTGATTTAGGGAATGTTACCCTGATCGACGTGAATGAAGGCCAGGCCATTGGAAAAAGTTTAGACTTATCTCAGACCGCTGCGTTGTTAGGGGTTGGGGCATCTGTTGTTGGAACCAGTAATATAGAGCAGGGGATTGCAGGGGCTGATGTCATCGTTGTGACGGCAGGCGTTCCAAGACAACCAGGGATGAGCCGAGATGATCTTTTAACCATCAATGCAGAGATTATCAAAGGGATCGCCCATAAAATTCGTGATCATGCCCCGGAGGCATTTGTGATTGTTGTAACAAATCCTTTGGATGCCATGGCTTGGTTGTTACAAAGAGAAAGCCGTCTTCCGGCCCCTATGGTTGTTGGGATGGCTGGGATTTTAGATAGTGCTCGATTTCGGTACTTTTTATCAGAAGAGTTTGATGTATCCGCCCAGGATATTAGAGTCATGGTTCTAGGGGGGCATGGGGACACGATGGTTCCCCTTGTGAACTATTCATCTGTTGGAGCAATGTCTATTCAACACCTTTTAAGAGATGGGTGGCTTAAGCAAGATCGGTTTGATGCAATGGTGGATCGCACGCGTTACGGGGGGGCAGAAATTGTTAATCACCTTAAAACAGGATCTGCTTTCTTTACACCAGCGGCTTCTGCCTTTGAAATGGTTGAATCTTATTTGCTTGATAAAAGGCGGATTTTCCCTTGTTCAGCGTATGTCCAAGGGCAATATAACCTGAGGGGAATTTATATAGGGGTCCCAGTCGTAATTGGGGCTGAGGGAGTGGAAGAAATTATTGAATCGCCTTTAATGGAATGTGAACTTTCTGCAATGCGTGACTCGGCTAAAGCAATTCGAGAATTGATTGAGCCTCTAGAAAAAACCTTAGAATCCGTTTAAATCAGGAGTTTTTTTTAATGAATATTCATGAGTATCAAGCAAAAAGCTTGTTAAAAGGTTTTTCTATCCCTGTGTTATCAGGGGGACTTGCCCATTCCAGTTCTGAGGCTGTAGAGGTCGCAAAAAAAATAGGGGGATCCTTGTGGGTCGTCAAAGCCCAAATCCATGCCGGAGGACGTGGAAAAGCAGGAGGAGTCAAGCTTGCAAAAACACTTGAAGATGTCGAAAAAGCCACCAAAGAGATCATTGGAAAGCGCCTCGTGACACCGCAAACAAGCAGTGATGGAAAAGAGGTTCATAAGGTTTATGTTGAATCTGGCTGTTCGATCAAAAAAGAACTATATCTCAGTCTGTTGGTGGATCGCCAAACAAAACGTATTGCCATCATTGCCTCTACCGAAGGGGGAATGGATATCGAAGAAGTAGCAGAAAAAACACCAGAGAAGATTTATACCATTTTTGTTTCTCCAAGTACGGGTTTTTGTTCCTATCATGGTCGTTATTTGGCGAAAAAACTTGGCTTAGAAGGGCCGGTTGCTCGAGATATGGAGCGTTTTATTAAAAACGCTTATGAAGCTTTTATAGGACTGGATGCAAGTTTGATTGAGATTAACCCCTTGGTTGTGACAGAAGATGGGGAATTAAAGGCTTTGGATGCGAAAATGTCTTTTGATGGGAATGCCTTATATCGCCAGCCCAGCATCCAAGATTTACGGGATATTTCCGAGGAAGATCCCCACGAAGTAGAAGCTAAAAAGCATGACCTGAATTATATTAAACTAGACGGCACGATTGGCTGTATGGTGAATGGTGCAGGACTTGCAATGGCGACCATGGATATTATTAAATTGCATGGGGGTGAGCCTGCAAACT
Organism: Alphaproteobacteria bacterium; assembly: GCA_016869935.1. Taxonomy (GTDB): domain Bacteria; phylum Pseudomonadota; class Alphaproteobacteria; order UBA7879; family VGCX01; genus VGCX01. The sequence continues at coordinate 44 of VGCX01000068.1, read as the reverse complement.
TTTTAGATGTAGGAGGGGGGGCGAGCGCAGAAAAAGTGACAGAA
>VGCX01000067.1 GCA_016869935.1 Alphaproteobacteria bacterium | reverse complement strand
TTTCCAAACAACAAAACCGTTAATACTATACTCAGATAAACTTTATTCATCACGACACCCTTATTCATTTTTTTACCTTTATGTTTTTAGTATAGCATATAAAAAAATAAAAAAAATCTGCACTTATTTTGGGCCCCTCTTTGTATTTTAATCGGGCGTGTGTGAAACTATAGCCTTGCGTTTTTCAAAAGACTTGCCTTATACTCCCCCTTGAAAATGGAGAATTTATTTATGAAATTATACCACTGGATTTTATCAAGCTTGTGCGCCTTAGGGCTTTCTTCTTGCGAAAAAAAAGAAGAAAAGAAAAAAGAAACAGCTTCTGTTGCACCAGAACAGCCAGCACCGCAGGTGAATCCTGCAAATCTTCATCATGAAGATAAGGTTGTTGGAACAGGGGCGTCGCCCGTTGTTGGGAAAAAAGTAACGGTTCACTATACGGGAACTCTTCCAGATGGAACAAAATTTGATAGTTCCAAGGATCGAGGCACACCCTTTTCCTTTACGTATGGTGTTGGTCAGGTGATTAAGGGATGGGATATGGGTCTTGAGACAATGAAGGTTGGGGGCCATCGTACGTTGATTATTCCATCCCATCTTGCCTATGGTGAAAGAGGCGCGGGGGAGGTCATTCCCCCAAATGCGACTTTGCATTTTGATGTGGAGCTTTTGGCGGTTGAGTAAAATAAAGGGGGAAAAAAGTATATTTTCTTTAAAAATATGCCTTTCTCCCCTTGACTCTTCAGGAGAACACAGTATATGTTTCTAGCATTAAGAATATTAAAGGATTAAGAAGACATGGCTACGCATAAGTCAGCTGAGAAAAAGATTCGTCAGATTAAAGTCCGGACAGAACGGAACCGTCAACATATGTCCCGTATGCGCACGTTTGTAAAGCGTGTGGAAATGGCTATTAAGGATGGGAAAAAAGAAGAAGCGCAAGCAGCGTTTCGTGAAGCAGAATCCGTGATTGCAAAAACAGCCCAAAAAGGCGTTATACCAGCGCAACGCGCGTCCCGTAAGACATCTCGTCTTGCTGCAGCGATTAAGAAATTGGCTTAACGTTTAAGCCTACGAACTCCTTCTTAAAAACTCTCTGTTTATCCATACGGAGAGTTTTTTTATGCCTTCGCCCTTGTTTTACGCATGTTACTTAAAAATGATAAAAGGTATTATATTCCAAAACGGGTTTGAATAACGTCAAAAATTACTTTCTGAAGTTTGTCGATGGAGGTGTTTGCAGAAACTAACTCACAGCGATCTTTGTATTTTTCTGCAATTTTTTTGTATCCTTCGTAGACACGATGGTGAAAATCCATATCCATGTCATCAAAGCGATCTTTGCGGTGCGGGCCCCGTTTGCGACGCTTAAGAACTCTGTCGTAGCTTTCTTCAGGAGGAATATCAAAAATAAATGTCAGGTCTGGAAAAAAATTTCCAAGGGCTAGATGGTGAAGGGTTTCTAGGCGATCAAGACCTAAATTTCGTCCAAATCCTTGATAAGCAAAGCTAGAATCTGAGAAACGATCACACAACACCCAAAAATTCTCTTGAAGGGCAGGCTTGATCAATTTTTCTGCGTGATCATGCCGAGCCGCATAAAGAAGAAGGGCTTCTGAAACACCATCCCAACGGCTCTTTTCGCCTTTCTTCAAAAGAGTGCGCACATCTTCCCCTCCAGGGGTTCCTCCTGGCTCACGGGTAATGATGCAACGAATCCCTTTTTGGTATAAATTCTGTTCTAAAAGGGTGATTTGGGTAGTTTTTCCAGCCCCTTCTCCCCCTTCAAAAGCAATAAATCGTCCGGACACTTAACCATGACCCCAAATAATGTGCTTTAGTGCGGCAAAAACGCGTTGGAAAGGTCCAACGCTATCTACAGCTTTTGCGGCTAGTAGCGGAACTTGTTGATCTTCTTGTCCTGGAATGTGGATGATCAAATTTCCAACCGGCTGCTCCTGAGTAAGAGGGGCAGGAATTGGGCTTGTGTATACGGCTTCTAGGGTAATTTCTTTTTTCTTGTCCTTTGAAAGCGTCAAACTTACATCTTTCCCTACAATCAAATCAACTGTAGGTTCTGTTCCAAGCCATGTGGGCGCCTGAAGAATTGGCGTGTAGGCTTTTGCAAGTGTTACAGTTTCAAATTCTCTAAAACCCCAGCTCAAAAGTTGTTCGCTGACAGTTGCCCGTTCTTTCTCTGACGATAGGCCGTTGATAACTAAAATAAGACGACGTCCGTCTTTTTCAGCGGATCCGATAAGGCCATATCCCCCTTCATCTGTCATGCCCGTTTTTAAGCCATCTGCATTCAAATGGGTAACTCCTAAAAGCGGATTGCGATTAGGTTGAGAAATCTTGTTGTAGGTATAGCTTTTTTCTTTGAAGAGGGGATAGTATTCCGGAAAATTTTTAATGAGATTACGACTAATGAGTGCAAGATCGCGAGCGGTTGATAAGTGGCCAGGGGCTGCAAGGCCGTGGGCATTTTTAAGCGTTGTATTTGTTGCGCCATATTCGCGGGCTATGGCTGTCATTTCATCTGCGGCGTTTTCTTCTGTTCCGCTCATTCCCTCCGCTAAGGCGACAGAAGCATCATTGCCTGAAACGGTAATAATCCCATGAAGCAGCTCTTCGACAGTGACAAACGTATTGGGATTCAAAAACATACGAGATCCGCCAGTTTTCCAAGCTTTCGGGCTAATCATAAGCTTGTCTTGCATTGAAAGGCGTCCATCTTTTAGACGCTGAAAAGCTAACAAGACGGTTATGACTTTTGTCATTGACGAAGGGTTTGTTAAGGTATCTGCGTTCTTTTCGTAAAGAACTGCGCCTGTTTCGTAATCTATCAAAATGACTTCTTTGGCCTTTTCTGCGTACGCATCTCCTAAACTTTTTGCTGCAAAAGTTTGAGAGGCGAGAACAAGAATAGCAATAAAACAAAAAAACCTATGGATCATTTAAAAAACCTTTCTTTATTTACTGATAACGTGCGCATCTGGGTGACCAAGGGATGCAACCTTTTTCATTGCTTGGCGGGCATCAAAATCTTTGTTGAAGGGGCCAACTTGAACTTTGTATAAATTGCCCCGTGATGTTGTGATTTTGTTAATGCTCGTTTTACCAATACTTTTTAAAGCTTCGGACACTCTTTGGGCGTTTTCCATGCGGCCAAAGGCACCTGCTTGAACAAAAAACTGTCTTCCACCGATTGAGGGTAAGGATCCTGCAGCGGAGGAATTATAGGACTCCCCAGATACTCTGGAGGTAGATGTTTTTTGTAAGGATTCCTCTAGTTGGCGATTGTAATCTTCTTCTGACATGACAGGAACCTTTTGCTCTGCTTCTTTTCGTGAAATAGAACTGAGGGGCTGGTCATCAAAAAGATCCTTTTCCATTGTGCCTCCAGGAAGATTGCGTCCAATGGGCTGCGGATCACTACAATCAAAAGATTGAAGGTCCTTTAGCTCGTTCGTAATGACAACATCACCGGTTTCAACAGGTTTAATGTCTTCTGGTTTGATATAGTTTGCATTTTGAGCGAGCGATGCGACTGTCATGCTTTCTTCTGGTAGCAATTCTACGCGCACTTTTGTCGTTCCCTGATCCTTAAACCCAAGAAGTTGGGCTGCCTTTTTCGAAACATCCAACAATCGATCGTTTACAAATGGCCCACGATCGTTGACCCGCAAGATGAGAGATCGACCATTTTGCAGGTTTGTAACCCGCACGACACTAGGAAGAGGCAAAGTCTTGTGAGCAGCGGAGAGCATGCTCATATCAAAGACTTCTCCGTTTGCTGTTCGTTTGTTGTGAAAATCTGGGCCATACCAAGAGGCATATCCCACTTCATCGTAACTGTAATCTTCTTTGGGGAAATACCAAACCCCATTAACTTTATAGGGCTTTCCAACTTTATAGACACCTTCCCCAACGGATTGGGCCCAAGGTTCGCCGATGGGTGTGCCATCTGCTGGAGATATTAAGCCAGATTTAATGGGACGCGGAGGTGGGGGCGCTTCTTCGTTTTTAAAAAGACGCGTACAAGACGATAAAGCTATTAAGGATATCATACCAACAGATAATACTTTTTTATGCGACATTGTCTATTTCACCACCGTTTATGTTATGTGCAAGTAAGCCTATGGACAAGGCAAAATTTAGTGATCGATTCCACTTTAAGATAGCATGAATATTTTCAAATACAAGAAAACAACGCTGACTTTTTTCGGGACATAGTAAAGAGGCCCCTAAATCTTCCTTTGGATAGGCTTTGTTATGAAGCCTTTTGATACCAATCTGCTTCCATTCGTGCAGGGTTTTTTTTATCTTTATATCATCCCGTGGTCCTTTGTAATCCTTTGGGATAACGACCTCATAAAGGCAAGGTTCCTTCGAATTCCATCCCTCTTTTTTTAGGAAATTTGCCGTGGATCCAAAAACATCTTCTAGGGTGTTCCAAATATCTTTTTTTCCTTTTCCTGTTTCATCAACGGCGTGATTTCGAAAACTGCTGGGCATAAATTGGCATTGTCCAATAGCCCCTGCCCAAGATCCTTTCAAAGAATCTGGATGGATATGTTTTTCTTCCAAAATATGGAGGGCATGAAAGAGTTCATTGGTAAAAAGTTCTTCTCGTCTTCCGTCATAAGCAAGAGTCGCAAGGGTGTGGATGGTGGGCGTTTTTCCAACAAATGACCCATAATTTGTCTCTCGCCCCCACAGGGCAACGATAATAGCTTTTGGAATGCCGTATTTCTTTTCAATGCGATCCAGGATTTTTTTGTGTTTTTTTAAATGTTTCTTTCCTTTTGGAATAAGGGGAGGGATGCTTTTGTCATAATAGGCATCAAAGGATTTTTTTAGCTCTGGCTGATTTTGATCAAGAGCAATAATACGATCTAAGGGAGCATGAATTTTGTGAAACGCTTTTTTAAGGGTCGTAAAAGAAATGCCTTTAGCGCGGGCTTTTTTCTTTACCTTCTCAAGCCAAGTTTTAAAGGTAGGTTTTGGCTCAGCAGGGTCAAGGGCGCTATGACTATCAACCGTCATAAGAATAAAAATACCCACAAAAAGGATGCGAAAAAGTCTTGCCATTGCACTGATTGATTTATTTTTTTATTAATCCTAGCGTGTTTTAGGGTTGGAGGCAAAGGGAAAAGAGGGAAAATAATTTCCTTGTTTATTGACAGGACTCCTTCATCTCCTCATATTGCTTTTATAGGAAGGTCAGGCAATCGCAGGGTGTTTTTCACCTTGAGGAAAGTCCGGGCTCCATAGAAGATCGGTGCTGGATAACGTCCAGCGGGGGTAACCCTAGGGAAAGTGCAACAGAAAACAGACCGCCAGCTTTTTGTTGGTAAGGGTGAAACGGCGTGGTAAGAGCACACCGCGTTCTTGGCAACAAGAATGGCACGGCAAACCCCACCTGGAGCAAGACCAAATAGGAACAACATTTAAGTGTCTTCTACGCTGTTGTTCGGGTAGGTTGCATGAGGTGGATGGTAACATCCATCCCAGATGAATGATTGCCCCCTATTTCAGGGACAGAACCCGGCTTATCGACCTTCCTTACTGATCCCACAAGGCTTGATTAGGAAGGAGTTGCCTGAGAAATATATCAACGGGCACACATAAAACATTGTTACGTTTTAGGATTTCCTTCCCTCGATACAGAAGAAAGGCTTTGGCCTCTGGATATTCTGATAAAAATGCCTCAAGAGATTTTAAATCGCTTGATCTGACAGTCTGCGCATTTTTCACTTCAAGTGCCCAAAAGCCGAGTTCTCCATAAACAATAAAATCAACCTCGGTGCCAGATCTTGTACGCCAAAAACTTAAAGTATGCCTTGCACTTCCATAATTAATCCAGGCTCTTAAATGTTGTGCAACAAGACCCTCTAAGGCCATTCCTTCAATTTCTTCTGGTCGATCTAAAAGTCCCCGGGGGCGTAGACCTTTGTAAAGCCCCACATCAAATAGGTAAAATTTTGGATGGGTGCTGGTCGACCGTACAGCACGTTTTGTGAAGACTGGGACTTTGAAACTTAAAAGCAAATCTTCCAGAACATCTAAAAAACCTTCAACCGTTTTCCTTTTGACATCGCACTCACGGGCAATATTTGATGTATTTAAAATACTTCCATGAGAAAAAGAAACCGCTTCTAAAAACCTGGAAAAATCTTCTATGCTTCGAATGAATCCTTCTGTTTGGACCTCTTCGTGGACATAAAGGGCACTGTAAGCTGCCAATGTTTCTTGGGGATTTTTGGACGCAACAAGTAAGGGGAGCATCCCTGTGCTCAGGGCCACTTCTAAAGAAAACTGATCTCCCAATTCGGATGCCATAAAAGGATAGAGCTCTTTTTTAAGGGCACGCCCCCCTAAGAGGTCTGCATGCATGCGTTTGATTTTTCTAGCATTCGATCCCGTAAGAATAAATTTGAGCCCTTTTTTTTGTTCAATCAAATGGTGAATAACCGATAAAAGCTGAGGAGCTTTTTGTATTTCATCGATTACAACATTTTTTTTGTGGGGATTCCCGTTAATGAGTTCTTCTAATTTTTCAGGACGCGCCAAATATCCCCGTAAAATTTCTGGTTTTAAAAGGTCAACCCATATCGCTTCTTTATACAGCGATCTTATGAGTGTTGATTTTCCTGTGCCGCGAGGGCCAAAGAGAAAAAAACTTTGATCAGGGTCTTTGAAATGCCTTCTAATAAGCGTCATAGGGATATTTCCTCTCAAAATGGCGGAGTATTCGCCAATTTGAGTCTCATTATGGCATCGTTGCCGCCAATTTGCAATTGTTTTAAATGGGATCTATAAAATATGAATAATTTCTCTTTTTTAAAAGCGGCAAAACCCGGCTTATCGACCTTCCTAATTTTTATTGCTTTTCCTATTATTCTTAATCGTTTGACGCCATAAGGAGTCTAGTACAGCAGAGAGTCAAGATCTAAATTTGAGATTTTTCGGAAGTTTTTCAACCAGCCTACCCCCGGATTAAATCCGGGGTACGGCTAGGCAAGCTTTTTTTGACGAGACAGAGAC
>VGCX01000066.1 GCA_016869935.1 Alphaproteobacteria bacterium | reverse complement strand
ATGACAGAAATTTTAGCAAGTCCATGGCGAGAACATAGGATTCCTGTACAGTTGAAGGAAATGCAGTTTAATGAATTTATCTTGAACCTCTTGCCCGTGAAGAGAAGAGGACCCCCCTACAAAATCTCTCGATTTAAAATTTTCAACTACATTTTGATGCTTCTTTACATGGGGTGCCAATGGAAGATGCTCCCGATTGATAAAGCGCCCAATGGTCGTCCTGAAATTCATTACAGTCAAATTTTTAAAGTTTTCAAGGAATGGGTGATCAGTGGTGTTTTTTTAAAAATCTTTGAGTTTTCTGTCTCTTTATTACAAAAGGCCAATCTTTTAGACACGAGCGTTTTGCACGGAGATGGAACAACAACAATGGCAAAGAAAGGAGGAGACTGTTTGGGATATAGCGGTCATAAGCATATGAAGTCTGAAAAGATTGTTGCGGTTGTTGATCGCAATGTGAATGTCATATCTCCGATGGTTATTGCTCCAGGTAATCGTAACGAAGGACCTTTATGGGCACAGGCATTCGATCATTTAAAGAGACTCGCAAAAACCCTTAAAATCTCGCTTTTGGGAAGCATCATAAGTCTTGATTCTGCTTATGATGACAAGAAAAATCGTAAAAGGATTTTTAATTCAGGTATGATCCCAAACATTAAAGAAAATCCCAGAAATCGAAAGAAAACAAAGCGGGGAAGAAAAAGGTTTTACAATCCAGAGATCTTTGAAGAACGCTTTAGTACAGTGGAGAGAGCTTTTGCGTGGGAGGATAAATTCAAAAGGCTTCTCTTAAGATTTGAGCGGATTAGTCTTCATCATTTTGGGCTAAAACTTTTGGCCTACACGATGATCAACCTTCGTCACTTTTGTACCTGATGACGTTTCTTTAAAATGAAGATCTGAAATGTCACAGCAATGCTATGCCCAAAATTCAAAAATCTTCTCTCAATTTGAAATAAATTTGAGGTCTTCATAGAAAAATTGACCCTACATCACAAAAAATATTTTCCCCCAAAATTTTTGCTTAAAATCATCCTCGAATTATGCAACCAGTTGCTCGAAAAAGGTTCAATTATTGCCTCAACTTCCCTTCTATCAGGGATAGGGCTTCATGGAGTTGAAGGGATAGAAGTGAGAAATAGCTCTATTTTCTCTCTTCTATCCATGACCTTAAATATTCCCAAGAGCTTTATTAATATGAGTGGACATATTTTTGTAGAAAACGGAGACGTGAATATTACAGCCCGGTCTCTCTATAATCATGGGAAAGACGGCGTTATCGGAGCCTTAAATTTAAAATTTCATCTGGAAGAGGGTCTTTTCAATAGAGAAGGGGCGGTGTTTGAGGCAAGGGATTTAGTTTCCCTAAAAGCTGATTATTTTGATAACACAGGGGGCCGGGTTACAAGTGATCTTGTTCATGGACGTTTTGACTATAATCCAAACCCACGCCTGGAAGAATCCCTCAGATCAAGCTACAACCCTTACTCTACATCAACTAAAAAAGCAGATAAAAAAAAGGAAGAAACAAGTTCCACAAGTGCTCCAACTGTGGATAGTGTTGAGGGACAAGATGTTGATAAAGCCCTTCATGAACCAGTCTTGCCTGAGCCAGAAGCAGCAGCTCCTCTTAGTGAAGAGATGCGCCAAAGTAAAAAGGGAACAAAGGAAACAGGTCACCTTATTAATACGAAGGGGATAATAGAGGGAAAGAGTGAGGTTGATATTGAAGGTCTTGGGGATATCTATAATGCAGAAGAAGGGCGTATAGAAAGTTTAGAAGGATCTCTTCGTCTTCATACCTTAGGACGTATTCTTAATCAGGCAAAGTCTTTGATAACAGCAGAAAATGATGTTGAATTAAATGCTAAGAGAGGGATTTTATCGAATGAGGGTGGATCTTTAATAGAGGGGTCTCGTGTCACATTAGAGGCTTCTATAATGGTACCCAAAAAGTGGACCAAAAAAAAAGGAAAATGAGATAGTATTTCTGGACAAAAAAAGGATAGAAAAATGTCACAAAAAAAAGCTAGAAGTTACAGCGCGGAAGAGAAAGCAAAAGTAGCGTTGGATGTTATCAAGGGAGAACTTACATTTTCCCAGATTAGTAGTAAGTATGGCGTTCACACAACACAAATAGCTCGATGGAAAAAAGAAGCTATTGAAGCAATGGTTGAGGGATTTAAAAACAAGATAAAACCCCGAGACACGAGTCAGGACCAACTGATACGAGAGCTTTATGAGCAAATAGGACAAATAACGGTTGAGCGGGACTGGTTGAAAAAAAAATCTACATTGTTTGGACTTGGAGGTTAAGAAGAAAATGATTAATCCAAGAAACAAAAAACTGAGTGTCCGTCAGCAATGCGATTTGATAGGCATCAACCGAGCCACTTATTATTTGAAGCCAAAAGGTTTGACGCAGGAGGACCTTCAAATCATACGGCGCATGGATGAAATCTTTACGGAACATCCTTACTATGGCACCCGTCGTATGGCGTGTGTTCTGAGTAAGGAGGGTTATAAAATTAGCCGTAAAAGGGTAAGGCGATATTACGTCCACTTAGGGCTTGAGGCCATTTATCCTAAGATGAACTTAAGCCGGAGAAACTTTGAGCATAAGGTTTATCCATATCTTTTAAGAGACGTCACCATTGCTTATCCCAACCATGTGTGGAGCGCCGATATCACGTATATAAGGCTCAGGGAGGGCTTTGTTTATTTGGTAGCCATCATCGATTGGTACAGCCGTAAAATCTTAAGCTGGCGGCTTTCTAATACACTGGAAAGCACTTTTTGTGTTGAGGCCTTAGAAGAGGCCTTAAGACTCTATCAGAAGCCCGTAATCTTCAATACAGACCAGGGGGTGCAATTTACGTCCAAGGACTTCGTAAAGGTTCTGGAGGCTCATGAAATCGCCATTAGTATGGATGGAAGAGGCCGTGCCCTTGGTAGAGTCGAGAACTGGCGCGCCTGTCTATTAGACAACGTTTCCAGTTCCCGCTTCATCAAACCGGACGTGCGCTACTAACGCATCCGGCTTTCGTATAAAGTCACGTTTTCGCTCTTGGCACGTCAGCCATGACTGTCGCAATCTTATAGAGGCCGAGTTTTCCATAAAGATACTCGTCAGGGTATTGGCGGCACCCCGTGGTTCCTCTAAATTTATGCTTTTTGACTAACCAGCGTCTGAAGCGTTTTTCCGTATATTTTCGAAGAATTTCATAGCTCTTGAGCACAGGTCCTTGGTTAAAGTACCCACACCACCCTCTAAGGATGCTATTCATTTCTGTAACACGCATCTCTTCTGTTGATGGTAGCCATCGTCTACTTGTTTCCTCTTTGATTTTCAGGAGGACTTTCTTTAACGCTTTCTTTGACGGTCTTGTTCCACGATAGGGGATACCGTCTTTACCATAGAAGGTCCCGACCGTATAGCCCAAGAAGTCAAAGCTTTCTCCTTTAGCAATGTTGGCTATGTGCGTTTTGTCTTTGTTGACCTCTAGCCCAATACGGCCCATGAGGTTTTCCATAGTTTCTTGCACTTTAGCTGCTGTGTTGGGTTGACAGCAAATCACAAAATCATCCGCGTAGTTAACTGCATATGCGTTGTATTTGCGTTCATACCCAAACTTTTTCCATGCCATAAGGAATCGTCGGAAATAGCAGTTTGAAAGTAACGGTGAAAGAGGGGATCCCTGAGCTATTCCCCGATGGGTATCTTTTGCCTCTGTCCTTATTGTCACATGCCGCTGTCCTTCTTCTGCAACAGGCACCGTTAGGGCACTCTTGATGGTTTGGAGGATTTGTTTGTCTGCGATCCGCCGTACAAGGCATTTCATCAGACTTCCATGCGGTATGCGATTGAAGTAATCTTTCAAATCTGCGTCCACCACTTCAGTTCGGCAGTGTTGTGTGATGTGATAGTACACACGCCTTACTGCCATTTTGGCATCGATCTTTGCCCTGAATCCATACTGTTCTGGCAGTAAATCTGCCTCGAATATGGGCCCTATAATCATCAGTATCGCTTGGTGGACCACTCGATCCCTAATACAAGCAATACTGAGAGGACGTAGATCTTTGCCATTGGATTTTGGAATCCAAACTCTTCGGAGGGGCTTAGGACTGTATGTTTTGTCTTTCAGCTCCCCCTGTAGCTTTCCAAGCCACTCTTCTAGTCCTTGGTTCTTTATGTCTTCGAATGTTTCATGGTCTATTCCATGGCTCCCGCCATTTACTTGGCATCGCCTATAGGCTTTCCTTAAAACATCCATCCAGCACACTTTATCCCAAAGGGTATAGAATCGATAACTCGGTTCTGCCTTAGCTTTTACGTGTAATGCCCTCTGTAGTCTCTGAACTTTATCGATTGGTGTTGGTAGACTCTTGTCAATCACCAGGTTCTCTCCACTTCTTGCATTTCCTTTATACCAGGGCTCCTTCCCTCCACTGGCATTACCCAGCTTCATCGGTACTACGAGCCCATCCGTCATCTAAAAGGTTCAGTATCTGTCCCTCACGGGCTTACTGTTTAATGGTTGCCATCCATTCACCTGGTAGACTTCCCCTGTTGCGCCTATGTCCTTCTGTACATGCCTTCACCACTACCCCGCTGACCCTGTAAAGTTCTCGTGTTGTTCTATCCTTCTACAGTGGCAATCTTCCCCGACATTATGGCGGGTCGATGATCAGATTAATGTTTTCGGGGCCTGCTTAGTGTTCGCTGCGCGCTAAGCCTGCACAGTCGTTACCCTCCTTTTGAGGATTTTTCTTTGTATGCTTCTAGCTCATTTGTTACCTCATCAACTATTACAAAGTACTTCCGGCTGGAACAACAGTTGCCGGGTAGGACTTCCACCTACTGAACATATGCACCTTGGCAGGGCGCACATAACGTCTTTATCGAACGATTCTGGAGATCTTTAAAACAAGAAAAGATTTATCGGTTTGATCTTGAAACGGTCAAAGACGCTCGTCTTGCCATTCGTGACTATATGGAATTTTATAACACCCAAAGACCCCATCAGTCTTTGGATTATAAGACGCCCCAGGAGGTTTATGATCTATCAACAACAGATCAACCAACTTATCCAGAAGACATAAGTACTTATCCAGAGCTTGTTAACAAAGAAAAAAAGCAGCAAAAAAAGAAAGGAACTGCACCATGTAAGTTAAATGAAAAAAACACTGTTGTTTCTCAAAAAAGAAAAGAAAAACTAAGCTGGTAGAGGAGTCGGTTTCCCGAGCTCCCCCCCATTTAGAACCGCATCGTGCCCTATTAAGGCAATGGGCTCAGGATAAAACCATTGGGATGGTTATGATTAGAACAGTGGATGAATTACTTGGACTTTCGGCAGTGGATGTTCTTTTACAAACAGCCTGAACTTTTCCCAGTTAAAGGATTTTCTTTGACTGCGTCGGTTGAGCCATTTAAAAAGGATCCGTACTGCTTTATCCACGAACGTTGCGACTCGTTTGCCGTTAAATGAAACGCCAAAGTATCGAATGTGCCCGGTTAACTTGGAACAAAACAAACTCCAAATGATTTTTAGTCTGTATTTATTCCTTATAGATCGAGCCCATTCGTTGACGTTCTTTAACTTTGATCTCATCCGTTTTCCTTGTGTCATCACTTTTGGGATGGAATATCCTTTACGGCTTTTCCCCCAATAAAATGTGAATCCTAAGAAATGGAACACACCTTGCTTTTCCCCTTGTTCGTACTTACTTCTTGAGAATGACACACTGGATGTCTTTTCCTCATTAAGTTTGAGCTTGTATTTCTCAAGGCGTTTGCTCAGTGCGCTTCTGATCCGAGCCGCATCTTCCTTGAATTGGCAGCATATCACCGCATCGTCTCCATATCGAAGGAGGGTTGCCCTTCCTCGTATATGCTTTTTCACAACGTCTTCGAACCATTCGTCAATCACGTAGTGAGCGAATATATTGGCAATTGTCGGACTACAAGGGGATCCTTGCACGACGCCTTCCTCGCTGACGGTTAAGTCTCCGTCGGCTAAGACCCCTGATTTGAACATCCTTGCGATGTATCTAATCAGAGTTTGGTCTTTGATCCGTATCCGTAATATATTGAGCACCTCTTGGTGATCTATGGCCCCAAAGAAGTTTGCTAGATCGATGTCGATGACTGTCTCTACCTCCTGTTGAAAGAGATGATCTCTTAGGTCCTTGATTGCATCATGACACCCTATCCCTGCTCTGAACCCATAGGAACATTTCAGAAACTGGGGGTCATATATATTTTCTAGGACTTTCTGCATCATCTTCTGGACGATTTTATCTTCGAAGCTACAAATCCCTAAAGGTCTTTTCGCGTTTGGCTGTCCGGCTTTGGGGATCAGTACTTGCCGTACTGGTCCAGGCCGGTAGGCCATCCGTTTCATCTTAGCGATCAGCTCTTTTAAATTTTCGTCCAGGTTTTCTCCATACTTCTCCTTGTCTATTCCATCTGCTCCAACGGCCTTTCTTCCGTCCAGCTCATTGTAGCATTCTCTGAGCGAATCTTCATTGAAGAGGTGCATCAAATTACGAAACTCCTTCTTTGAATCCTGCTCGGATAACCATCTTATTCTCTTCAATTTCGTTTCCGTTTTTGATAGTGACTCTATTGGTCCCATTTAACGTTTCCTTTCCAAAATCGATTTTACCCAGGATCCTTCCCTCCAGAGGCATTACTCTCCTTCCACGGTATTACGATCCATCTGACTTCCAGATGGCCATTTCAGTTCCCTCGCTTTTATACTTGTCGACTAATACTTACCCGACAGGGTAAGAACCACCTGGATCTCCCAGGTTTCCCTGTGCTTCTTTTTCCATTCATGCCATACTCTATGACTCCGTCGAGGTCTCCAGCATCCATCGCCCTTGTCTATCGGATGCCTACTGTTGCCTTCCAGATTGTTGATTCTGTCGGCCCTCGATGCTATTATTTTTTTTTACGGAGCTCTATCATTTCAGCTTTCGCTTACGGCCTGAATGTCGCTCTGTCTACGCTTAACTCATGTTGTTACCTCCATAAGCCCAAGACTCGATTCCTGGTGAGCGGGCTCCACTCTTGCCAGGGCGGGAATTTCACCCGCTGAAAGCACCAGCCTTGTCCTGGCGCACCAACAACAAAAAAGGATTAAT
>VGCX01000065.1 GCA_016869935.1 Alphaproteobacteria bacterium | reverse complement strand
GAGCAACTGTGGGTTTTTGGGGATTTATGATCAATCCTTTGAATGTCCCCCAGAAGATGGTCTTAAATGTACCTCCACATCAAGAGTCAATCGAATAACCGATTCGATTCAAGGGACGGAAGAAGGCTCTCTAGAGGGGTGTACAAAATGTTAAAAACCCATAAGTTTAGTGACCTCTTGCCGTATTATGCTTATGAGGGCGGCGTGTTTCATAATCAAAATAGCTTAGGGTTCGTCCTTGAAACGGTCCCCCTTGTTGGGGCAGGGGAGGAGATTCAGCATCAACTGAATGGTCTTATTCAACATACGTTACCAGCAGGGTCTAGTCTACAGATTCTCTTAATGGCCTCCCCCCATTTAGATTCTTTTTATGATCATTGGCAACATTTAAGACAGGGGGATTTATTCAAAACTTTTGCAGAAGAGCGTGTTAAGTTTTTGAATCAAAAAGAGTTTCGGAACTTTAGGGTACTGATTGCGTATTCAGAGCCTGGAGTTGATTTACAAAAACGAGTTCAAGAGGTTTTAAAGCAAGTTAAGGGAACGTTTGAGGGATTTGGACTACCTGTGAATGTTTGGGGTCCTGAAGAGTTAATCCGGTCCTTGGATGGATTCTTAAATCCCCTATTTCTTCCCCTCACCTGGAAGGAAGAAGCCCCGATTCGGGATCAGATCTTTTCATCAAGCTTTCAGGTAAAAGTGCTCCCCACTCATTTAGAGATTAATGATCGTCCTTTAGAAATGTATAGCGTTCGGGTATTTCCAAACCAATGGTACTTAGGTGCGATGGGGAACTTGATTGGCGATCTTTTTAATACCCATCTTCAAATTAAAGGATCTTTCTTTATTCACTATGGGATTCATATCGTAAAAGATAAACTGCTTCGAACGAAGATCGAAGCTAAAACAACCAATTTGGAACGGATTGCAGGGAACCATACCCTCATGAAATGGGTCCCCTCTTTAAGACGAGAAGTGGAAGAGGGACAGTTTCTGAGGCACAAGTTGGAAGAAGGTCATAGGGCGGTTCGAACACGGTTTCAAATTGGGTTTTGGGGTAATGAAGCTTCTTCCCTTGTGAATCTCTTTCGATCCAATCGGTGGGAGTTGGAGCGGGACCAGCATATCGTCCTTCCGTCTTTAATCAGCTGTTTTCCGATGACCTGGGGGGAGGGGATGAGTGAAACCAATACCCTCTTTAAAGCAACCAAAACAACACTCAGTCACGAGCCCTCTAACTTGATGCCAATACAGGGAGAATGGACGGGAACAAAGACCCCTGGGATGATCTTGTTTGGAAGGCGGGGCCAGGGGTTTTACTGGTGTCCTTTTGATAATAATGCGGGGAACTATAATGTCAGTGTGGTCGGGAGATCAGGATCTGGTAAATCGGTCTTTATGCAAGAACTCATGACTTCTACGTTGGGTCTTGGAGGCAAAGTCTTTGTTTTAGATGTTGGTCGCAGTTTTGAAAAAACTGCCCAATTCTTGAAAGGGGGGTATATTGAGTTTAGTACAGCGTCAACGATTTGCATTAATCCCTTTTCAACAGTTCCCGTAAACGCGGGAGAACATACAGAAGATGCCCTTGCCATGATTAAGCCCTTGGTGTCCTTGATGGCCTCCCCCCTTCAAGGGACCAATGATTTGGAGAATGCTTATATCGAACAAGGGTTGAGGGATGCCTGGAATCAAAAGGGACGGGATGCCAGTATTACAGAAGTTGCAGAGTTTTTATTAAGTCATAAGGATAAGATTGCCAATGATTTGGGGAATAAACTCTATCCTTATACAAGGGAAGGGATTTATGGAAGGTTTTTTAATGGGGTTGCTAATGTTGACCTGACGAGTAATTTAACCGTGATTGAACTGGAAGAACTCAAAGAAAGAAAAGACCTTCAAGCAGTGGTGGTCCAAGTCGTCATTCTTCAAATCACGAATCAACTGTATATGGGGGACCGTAAAACAAAGTCTCATCTTGTCTTGGATGAAGCTTGGGATCTTCTTCGGGCCAAACAGGCGGGAGAATTCATTGAAACGGCCGCTCGAAGACTCAGAAAGTATAATGGATCCTTGGTTGTTGGAACCCAATCGGTGAATGACTTTTATCAAACCCCAGGGGCTCAAGCAGCCTTTGATAATAGTGACTGGTTGTGTCTTCTATCACAAAAATCTGAATCCATTGATTTTTTAGAAAAGACCAATCGGTTATCGATGGATCCTTTTATGAAGGACCTTTTAAAGTCTGTTCATACCAAACAGGGGGAATATGCCGAAGTGATGATTTATGGCCCCCATGGGTATGGGGTGGGGCGGTTGTACTTAGATCCCTTCTCTAAAGTCCTTTATTCAACGAAGGCAGACGATTACAGACAAGTGAAGGACTATCAATCAAAAGGGATGACGTTAGAAGAAGCGGTCAGAAAGGTTGCTAATCAATGAGACTTAAGTTTTTTAAAGAAATGGTTGTGATTCAACAAAGGAATTTATTGGCGCTCCTTTGTTTAGGGCTTTTACTGAGTAATATTATTTTGGTGTCCTTATCGGGAAATAGTCATGTGATTCTGGTTCCCCCTGAGATTACTAAAACCTTTTGGGTGGATAGGGAAGAGGTCAGTCCTGAATACTTGGAACAAATGGCCTCCTTTTTAGTGCATGAGATTTTGGATGTAACACCTCAAAGTGCCTCCCGTCAAAGGGATCTTATTTTAAAATACGTTGCGCCAAGTTTTTATAATGCCTTTCGAAAGAGGCTTTTAAAGGAAGAAGAGCTTTTACAAAAAGAGCAGGCTTCTACTTCTTTTAAGATTACGCAGATAACCATCGACCAAAAAATTACAATCACAGGGATTATGGATCACTATGTTGCGTCCCTTAAAGTAAAGAGCGCACAAGAAACCTATGAGATGACGTTTATCTATAAGGGGGGTCGTTTGTTGCTTAGTTCTTTTGAACCAAAAGGACAAGAAAATGATTAAGAAACTATTTCTTTATTCCATGGTTATAGCCAGCAGTGCGTATGCCACACAAATCAAAACGATGGAGGAAGGGCGGCTCAGCTTTAAGGTATCCATCCATGATTTAAACCGAATAGAAATTAGGGACGATCGGATTCATCAAGTGTTTGGAAACAAGGGAACCTTTATGGTGGAGCAGGATTTGGAGAAGGGGCATCTTTATTTGAAACCAACGAGTCCCTCAAGACCTATTAGTTTGACGATTGTGAGTGAAAAAGGCGCGCTCCAGGATCTGTTGCTGATACCTGTTGATAGTCCAGGGGAGACGCTCATTCTAAAGAAGCAGAAGAATCCGCATAATTCTGATCAAGAGGGGGGGAGAGCACAGTCTCTTCTAGAGGTGCTCTTTGAGGGATCCATCCCTGATGGGGAAGATACTGAAGGATTAGAACAGAAAGAGGAGAGCACCAATGAAGAAGAAACTCGATAATCATCAAAAAGGGGCTATTGCTGTCATGATTTTAATGCTGATACGCCTTGGGCACCTCATAATTTTTGGAGGGTGGTAAATGAAAGAGTTTTTTAGCAGTCAAGAAAACGACGTTGTTCAAAAGCGGCAAAAGCTTTTGCTCTTTTTGATTATTGGAATTGGCATTGGTTTAACCCTATGGCTGGTGTTTGGCGGAGAAAAAGTTACCCGTAAAGAAAGTCCTAAGACAAAAGCGCCCATTGTGACGGGGGGGAGTCGATTGGATAGAGAGGCTGTTTGGCGGTATAAGATGGAGGATCAACAAAAAGAGTTTCAAGAGCAAGTTAAAAGCTTAGAAGGGCTTTTAAAGGATCGTTCAGCACAAGACGTTCAAAAAGAGGAAGAATTTTTAAAAAAGATTGATCTTTTGGAGCAAAAATTAGAAGAGCAAAAGATTCCAGAAGAACCTTTGAGAGAAGCAATTCTTGAAGAGGGGATTCAAAAGATTATTTTGTCTCTTCAAAAAAAAGAATCTCCTAAAAATACGGATAATACGATTCCTTGTGGGTCTTTTGCAAAGGCAGTATTGCTTTCGGGGGTAGATGCCAGCACCGCCATGAATGCATCCGCTGATCCAAGACCTTTGTTATTGCGTATTGTTGATTGGGGAAACCTTCCGGGTAACATCAAGAGTGATTTAAAGGATTGCCGGTGTACGGCAAGCACTTACGGGGATATCTCGAGTGAGCGGGTGCATGTGAGGTTAGAGAAACTCACGTGCATTAAGGAGGGTAGAATTGTTGAAACAACCGTTGCAGGGTTTGTGACGGGAGCGGATGGTCGAGAAGGCATTCGAGGAAAAGTTGTATCAAAGGATGCAGCGTATTTGGGGCGAGGTTTGTTGAGCGGGGTTCTAGGTGGTCTTTCAAGCATTACAAGTCCCAATAAAACGCCTTCTATGACGGTGGGGGTTGGGAGTGCAACGATTGACCCTCAATCACGGTCTGATCTTTTTAGTTCGAGTATGGCAAGTGGCAGCTCTCAAGCCCTTGATCGGTTGAGTCATTATTATATTGATCGAGCGGAACAATTGCAGCCAGTGGTTCAAATTAATCCAGGACAGTTTGTGGATATTATCTTTACGGAGGGGGTATCCCTTGGATCGAGTTCCATTAAAGAAGAGATCGCCGAAACCCGTAACAAGGCGCGTGTCACTGATTCAGAAGAGATCTTGAAGCAAGATCAAGAAGAGAGGTACCCTTTAGAGAGTTTTTGGAAATGATTCTCCTTTTTGCAAAACAGCATAAAAAGAAGCTTTTGGGGTTTTTGATACTGTTGGTTTTTTTAACTGAAACGGGTCTATGGATCAATCGATCAGAGAGTTTGGAGGGGCAGGTATTTTTTGTATTTCCGTGGAGGATAAAGAGGGGGGATTTGGTAGCGTTCAAACGGGACAAGATCAGAATTATTAAGAAGGTAGCAGGCATTCCAGGGGATAGGGTATCGATTGGGGAGGGGAGGGTTTTTGTTAACGGAAAGTCTTTTTTGCTGGAAGAGGGCCATGATCCGGCAAGGAGTGGGGTGATGGGGGGGTACTTTGTGGTGGGGACCCATCCAAGATCATTTGATAGTCGGTATAAGGCTTTTGGGATTGTTCAAGAGATTCAAGGAAAAGCATGGAGGATTTTATGATTATTCTGCTTATTATTTTTGGAATAAGTTTTGGCGCTGAGGGGTCGATTCAAGATTTTGGAACATATGGTCATACGACAGCGATTGAGGAAGAGGACTTAATAGAACAGCTTCAAAACACGAGCGTAGATATTGAATCACTGCAGGAAGGGTTACGGCAAAAGCTGCGTTATTGGTCCCCAAAGCCTGTTTCTGGTCTTGGAACAGCGTGTAGGGTTCACTTTTATGATCCAACCATAACGGTGCCCTTTGATATTAAGGATCATAAAGGGCGGGTGCTTCATACAAAGGGAACCCGGGTGAATCCTTTGCAGTATCGATCCTTTAGTCAGAAATGGATTTTTGTAGATGGGGAGAAACCTCTGCCTTCTTTTGATTCAAATACCAAGGTGATTCTTGTTCGAGGGAATCCCTTTGAACTGATGAAAGACTATACTCTTTACTTTGACCAAGGGGGTCTTTTGGTTAAAAAGTTTGGGATTCAAAATGTGCCCGCTACCTTAGAACAAGTGGGGGATCAGATTCGAATTACGGAGGGATCATGCTGACACTTTTTGCACATTGCATTGTTAAACTTACAGTTCTCTTACGTAATACGCTCATTCCCACTCGTTTGCCTGCATTAAAAATTCTTCTTTTAGTTTGTAATAGTGCCTTTGGTAGTTGTGTGGGGCGTATTTTAAATCCTGTGACAGACATTTGCTGGAAATGTTTGTTTCCGATCACGATTGGGGGCAATACGGTGCAGTTGGGAGGGGGGGAGGATACGCCGAATCCGAGGAAGATTTTGCATTATTGTAAGGCGGGTAATGGAAGACTTGCTCCTGGTCCTTGTGTGCCGATTGGTTTTTTTGAACCCATTCGTTTAATTGATGTGACCAGAACGCCTTATTGTTTGGTGAACCTTGGGGGGATGAGGCTGATGAGGGGAAGAACAAACCAGGGGGGCTATACGACAAAGAAGGGCAAACACACTCAAACCAAACATTCTTTTTATCATGTTCATTGGTATGTGTATCCGGTGATTTATTGGTTGGAAGTCTTAACGGACTTTATCTGTTTGGAACAACAGAACTTTGATTTGGCGTGGATGAGTGAATTGGATCCAACGTGGAACGATGATGAAACAGCCTTTATCACGAATCCTGAAGCGATTTTGTTTGCAAATCCCATTGCACAGGTGGCCTGTGCTGCGGATTGTGCGGCATCAACTGCTGGACTGCCGATGGATAAACTGTTTTGGTGTGCGGGGTGTCAGGGGTCTTTATATCCTTATAATGGGAATGTGGAGGGGCACACGGGAGGTGTTTCCTCAAGTCTTTTGATTGCAGAGCGGTTTACAGCAAAACTTCATCGATTACTGATTCTGCAAGGGACCAGTGGAAAGAAAGCGCTTTGTGGGCGGTATAGGATGCCGATTATTAAAAAGAGTCAATACAAGTATCAAATGACCTATCCCGTTTCAGAAAAGTTCTGTCATCCTTTTGGGCGGATGGAAACGCTTTTAGCCACGGGCAAAGAGTTTCCTTATAAGGGGGAGGATTATGGGTATTTGGTGTGGCGAAAGATTAACTGCTGTGTGGGGCCATTATGATGGGCGGGTTCTTTGGGAGAAAATAAAACAATGGATAGCACCGTACCATTGTACCCTCTTGCACTCCCAAAGACCGCAAAAAAAAACCTAAAGGAAAATTGATAAAAATGCAAGCACTTTACCGTAAAAAATACTGTATTCAAAAGAGTATAATTATTTTAACACTTTTGATAAAAGTTTCTGCAGGGGCGCATCCTCTTCAGGCCATTATGGAAAGGGCTAAGGTTGATGCGAGGGGATGGATGAGACAAGAAGTGAGCCATACCCGTTCTATTGAGGAGAACTTTCAAGGAAGGAAGCTTCCTGAAGCGCAAAGGGGCCAGTGGCGACGACCTCCAACAACGGACGAAGGGATTGAAGCGGAAAAGAAAATCCAACAAGAAACCAATCCTCTTTATAAAGAATTGAGTGAGAGTAGCGCCAAAAGGCCGCCCTATTTAAACCTAGAGTTGGAATATAAAGAAGCCCTCAATCAAGATCCTGAAGAGGTTCTAAAATCCCATTATACAGGGTGTCGGTATGAGCCTGTTTATAGAACCAAACGGAATTTAACGGTACAGGACTGTAGAGAAGGAAGACCTGAGACAAGGCATAC
>VGCX01000064.1 GCA_016869935.1 Alphaproteobacteria bacterium | reverse complement strand
TTTTTCATGGCTCTCCCCAATTTTTTTATCTTTTTCTTTTACTATAAAGCAAAATCCTTTTGGGGCGCAAGAGGAAAAGAGCTATCTTCCAGGGCCACCTCATGAAATTTTCTGAGAAAGGATAGACTGGAGGGCAAGAATATCCCAACCGGCTATTTTTCTAAGGCGTTTGATGGACTGTCTTTGAGTTTTGGCCCGTTGGAGAAGATTGAGGGCAGCGTGGCGGAGGATGGCCATGATATGAGAGGCGTTTTGCTTTCTAATTCTGGAATAATCCTCATTAAAAGACATATCAAGCGTCCAGTGAAGGGTATTTTCGATTGCCCAGTGGCTGCCAATGGCCTTCAAAGCTTCCTGCGGTTTTGGATTTATTAGAGAAGAGATGTAATAACGGGTTTCTTCCGATCCCTTTTCCTTTATTTCCCTTTTTGATTTTACCTGAATAATACTTTGGATGGATGCCCATTTAGGATGGCGATCTTTAAGCCACTGAACATCCTTTACAACACAACAAGTCCTAGTTTCAATGCGGCCATGACCCTTATCATAATCGATAAAAGGTTCAGGCTTTTGTATTTTACCCTCTTCAAAATATAGGGAAACATCCTCAGACAAAGAGCTCTGGTTTCCCTTAAGGGCCAAGACATAATCTCCTTCCTTTGATTGAATCAGATCCGCAATAGAATACTGACACCCCATGGCATCAATTGTAATAATATGCCCTTTAATATCCAACCACTCTAAGAGCTTTGGAATGGCTGTAATTTCATTGGATTTATCATCAACCTTGCTTTGCCCTAAGACAAGACGGGCCTCACTTGCAAAGGCACTGACCCTATGGAGCATAGACTCTTTGCCATCATAGCTCCGCCTTGAACATTTTCCATCAATCGAGATCACCTTCGCCCCAACCCTATCTGCAATATCATTGGCCCATTGACGGAACAATTCTTCAAACTTCTCAGGATTTAAAGACCGGAAGAAACGACGAAAGGTATCATCACTGGGTGTTCCATTTTCATAAGGAAAATACATCTTTAAAAAAACAGACTTGGATGTACCAAAGTCCTCCATATCTTCAAACCCTTCTGCCCCACAGATAACGGCACACAAAGCACAAAACAAAATCTCGTCCATTGTATAGAGCTGATTCCTTGAGGATCTTGGATCCTCTAAGGATTCAAAGGTATCCATAAACCCCCTCATTTCCTTTAGATTCACATTTTTTATTCGAGATTCTCCCTGTGGAACACGACCTTTTTTAACCATACCTGCTGGTATAAGTCCATGTTCTTCTGTAATGGAACCGATATACTTTACGGTTACCTTTTTTGTCCTTCCTTTCTCAGGACACCATTTGGAGGTTGTGGCATAGAGATAATATTTTCCTCTGATACACCGTATGTCTGTATTTTTTAGTTTAAATTTTAAAACCCAATCTGGATGTGCCATCCTATGGGTATCCTTACTGCTTGTAAACAAGCTATGCCAAGCAGTAACAAAAAAAGCAGCAAAAAAAGAGCAAAAATTGCTCTTTTCTTCATAGTTTATCTGACTTTTACCTCTCTAAACCTTCCCCTATTTTACCTCATTGGTTTTATTTTCCTGAGGTTGCCCTGCTAACTCTTCCCTTGCAACTTTTGTTGTCTTTCGTTACATAGAGGGTATGCACGAAATTATTATTTCTTCTCATCAGGCGGCAGAACGTCTTGATCGGTCTTTAAAACGTTTATACCCAACGGTCCCTTATAGCGTATGGGCAAGGTTATGCCGCACAGGGAAGATCCGTCTTGATAAAAAGCGTGTTGGATTGGATGATCGGCTTATAGAGGGGCAGGTCTTAACGATTCGGGGCGTTGATTTAGAGGCGGGAAAACCATCGTCTGGTCAATCAAAGCCTCACATCAAACCAAAAGATCTTCAAGCATTTCATGATTGGATCATTTACGAAGATCAGAATTTATTGGCGATTAATAAGCCGAATCATATCGCAACGCAAGGCGGGACAAAAGTTCACCATCATGTGGATGGGTATCTGCAGCATCTTAATCATGTGAATGGGACAGAATGGAAACTGGTGCATCGGTTGGACAAAGATACATCAGGGGTTTTGTTGATTGCAAAAACATTAGAGGCTGCACGAGCCCTAACCCAAGCTTTTAAAGAGGGGATTATTGAGAAAACCTATTTAGCCTTGACACTGGGTGTGCCCTTTCCCTTGGAGGGGGAAGTGAAAGCATCCCTACAAAAGAAACGCATTTCAGGACAAGAATTGATGGTAGAAGATCCAGAAGGGGATCGCGCCTTAACCCTTTATAGGGTTTTGGAACACGCTGGGAAAAAAGCATCCTTGATGGAGCTGAAACCAAAAACGGGTCGAACGCATCAATTACGGGCCCATTTGCTGATCCTTGGAACCCCGATTCTGGGGGATCCTAAATATAAAAACAACAAAGAACCCTTGGAAAATATAATCCCAAAACTTCACCTGCATGCCCATCAGGTTAAATTTTCAGGAATCTTTGGTAAGAAAACAATTACAATCCAGGCGCCTCCGCCTGAATCATTTCTTGGAACCTGTCATCAATTGGGGTTTACCGATGGCGTTCTTAAGAAGCCAAAATGAATCCTTTTATCAACTATTACTTTCGATAAAAAGCCCCTTTTTCTCGCTTCAATTGACCCTTCTCTAAAAAGTATAGGAATGTTTCTTTTGAAGGTTATGTACAATTTTTTATAGGCATGATATAAGAAAGAAAAAGCTGATGAATCATAAAGTTATCAGCATAACAGAGGAGGACAAGATGCAAAACCTTACAAAAGGTAAGTTAGTTTTTGAGGGTGTCCGTAAAAAACTGTATTATTCTAATGAACCTGGTGTTTTTATTCTTCAATTCAAAGATGAAGAAAAGTCCCTAATTCAACTATCAGAACAAGCACAAGTTGAGGGTAACGGAACAGTCAACAATGCCATTTCTGCCTTTATTATGGGGAAAATGCATGGCTTAAACATCCCGAATCACTTTATCCACCAAATTAATATGCGTGAACAAGCTGTCTATGGGATTGACATGTTTCCCTTTACTATTACGGTTCGAAACTATGCGACTGGCCGTACGATGAAACACTTAGGGGTGGTCGATCAAGCCAAACTTCCTTATCCACTGATAGAATATCACATGAAAACAATGGATCAATCTGGGGTTGCAAGAGAAGAACTTATTACACCGCTCCATCTGACTTCCCTTGGCTGGCTTCATGAGTTTGAAGTACAAGAAATAGATCGAATTGCTTTAAGGGTTAATGATTTCTTGACGGGTCTTTTTGCAGGGAGTCGGCTTATTTTAGCTAATTATACTTTGAAACTTGGCCGCTATATCTTTCAAGAGGATGATGACTTTAAAATTATGATTGGAGACGAAATTACACCGCGCACATGCGCCTTATGGAATAGCCATGAAGAACCAGGGCACAAACATCGATACTTAAGTGAAATTGAAATTGCAAAACGACTGGGGCTTTTACCAAGGCACGAGGATGCAGTCCACAAAAGACCTCACCCCCTCAAGCAGGTATCAAAAAGCAAACGGGCTTAGTTTGTGTTGGGTAGAACAACAGCATCAACCCAGTAATTGATGACTTTTAGCATTTTCTCTTTATAGTCTTTAATGGCAAAAGGTTTGCACATATACCCAGCAGCAAAATTTTCATAGGCTTGTTGCATTTCTTGCCTATTTAAAGCGTCGCTTAAGATAATCACAGGAACATGACTGGAGTTTTTATCTTTCTTGAGTGCCTTTAAAAGATCCAGACCATTCATTTTAGGAAGCTTGACGTCCAAGAGAATCAGGTCTGGGAACACAAACGTTGTTGGGAACGAACGGCGACTCATGATCGGTAGAACTTCTTCAGGATCCCGAATTTCAAAGGTAACCACTTCTTTCTGAGACTCTTGAAGAGCTGTTTGTGTTAAGCAAATATCAGACGGGTTGTCATCAATAATCAAGACCCTTAAAGGAGTTGATTTTTGATGGCCAGAACCCCGAGCTTTCTCAAGCTCTTCCTCTAAGCCTAAATCTTCAAAAAAATAGTTAGGTTTTAGAGAAAATACCTTTGCTAATTCATAAATAAATCGGGGCGATAATTTTGTAGCCCCTGATTCGTATTTCTGCATTTGCGGCAATGAAATTCCCATTCTTTTAGAAAGAACGTCTAATGTCATTCCCAGTTGTTTACGTTTTTCACGAATCTTAGAGCCAATTTTCTGGTCAAAGCTCATGCGCTAATACCCCTTGCTATAAAAGTTGCACCTAATTTTGGACACCAAAGAAACTTAATAGAACAACAAGAGCGATTCTTGTCAAAAAATTAAGTCTAGTTTTTATCCAAAAAAACCAATCCATCGTACAGTGTTTATACTGGGGAAAATTAGTCTAACTATTCCTTAGGGTAAATGCCTGTAAGCAGGGCTTTCAGGTCACAAAAAGAATGTCTAACTTCCACATGCAAATGCACCGTTACCTCTTTTTATTTAATCTCAAGAAGAGAATGTACCAGAATTAAAAATAAAAATATAGTAAAAAAAGCGGTATTGTTTTTCATAAAAAGAAAATATCTGAAAGATATTTTTATCCACTAACTCACTGATTTTACTGTATTTTTTTAGAAAAAGTACTTTTTTCTCTTATTGTGATCAAGAATTTTTTGCTTCATTGTTTTTTCTTAAACACATAAAGATAAGGACAAAAGATAAAAGAAGATTATATTCTGCAAGAGAAAGCCCAAAGATTTTAATAGGAACAATATCGCATCGAATGACACGGGCGGTAGAGTTAACTTGTGCCTCAAGATCAGCAACCGTTGTATCATCTGTTATTTCAAACTTTGAAACACAGCTGCTGGGGGGCTCTACCCAGTGGTGTTCAATCAAAATGTGGTAGGTTGTGATGCTTGCGCCTGTTAGGAAGCATAAGAAAAGGCATATTTTAACAACAGATCCCCAAGAGGGCTTCCACAGTCCCATCAAAGACAAGGCTAGCGCAACAAGATAAGGGTAACGTTCGTAAATACAAAAAGCACACGGTTCTAAATGAAACCCATATTGGGCAATTAAGGCAGCGCTTAGGGCTCCAGCAGAAACAAAGGCAATTACTATATAAAAAAAGCGATGAATCATAGAGATAAAAATACCCTCAAATAACGTATTTGACAAGGAAAAAGCCCCCGATTAAAAGACCAATGAAACTCCAGGCAACAAGTTGGATGTTTTTTTCAATGACCTTTTGCATTGAGAGGCCAAAACGCTTTAAAAGAGCAGCCATCCCATAAAATCGAAGACCGCGTGACAAGGTTGAGGCAATCACAAATAGAGTAAAGTTAAATTTAAGGGCGCCACACGTAATGGTAACAAGCTTAAAGGGAATTGGGGTTAAGGCCTTAATAACAATCGCCCAAAAACCCCACCGATAAAACGTTTCTTGAAATAAAGCGAATTTGGCTTCAAGACCATAGGTTTTTAAAATTGGCAGCCCAAGGGTTTCGAACAAGAAAAGGCCAATTCCGTACCCAACGATGCCTCCAATAACGGATGTAATCGTTGTTAGGAAGGCAATCGACCAGGCTTTTTCTTTGTTTTGAAGGACCATGGGCACCATTAAAGGGTCTGGGGGAAAGGGTGATACAGAGCTTTCAGCAAAAGAAATAGCTCCCAAATACCACCATGCATGAGGGTGTCCTGCTTTTTGAAGCATCCAATAGTAAAAGCGTTTCATGTTGTTGATTCCTTTTAAGTGTTTTTTTCAATCAGCTTATCAAGCTGAGATCGTTCTTTGTCATCATAGTGAACTTCTGTTAAGTCACGGTTTTTTGATAGAGACTCTGGTAAAGATAAAGAAGGGAGATCTTTAAAAAGACCTTCAGTAGTTAGATTTTTTTTTTGAACGCTGTTGAGCTCTTCAATATAGTGCTGGCCTTTTATCATCCAAGGCCATAACAGAGAACGGTCAAGATCCTTTGGATGATAGGTCTGGGGGACAAAGACGTGAACGATCATTCCCATTAGGCATAAAATAACAGCGCCAATCCCAATGCCTAAAATCATTCCTAAAAGGCGATCTAATCCTTTGAGGGGGCTTTTATGAATAAGGTTGGATAATCCCGTTGTGCTGACTTTTAATAAAACCAATAACACAATGAACAGAATAGCTGAGGTTAAAACTGTTGCTGTTGTGCCGCTCGCTATGTATTGCACGACCAGAGGTTTGAGAATGGGGTACAGTTTGAAGGTTCCAAAGATAGCTCCTCCCCAACTGGCAATCGAAAAAACCCGCTGAGTAAAGCCCTTAACAAATCCAACAAGAGCAAAGAGCCCTAAAATAATAATCAGGAAAAAATCAATCCAATGAAACGTCATCGTCTATATTCTTTTATTATAATTTCATAAGAGTACCGGAGATTTTGCATCTTGACTAGACTTTAGATGATTTGTTTGAGATACTATCGTTAATAAACAATAAAACAATAGGGGAGCTCTATTCGTGCGGCGTAGCATAATCTTTTTTCTGATTACTATTCTTTACTCTCTTCCTTCTTTTAGTGCATTTTTTAATATCCGCAAGGCAGAAAAAGATGAGCTGATTCAGTGTGGGCTTTACTTGTATTTTACAACCAATAGCATCACATGTCCTGAAATTGATGAAAATGTTACGGAAGAAACATATCAGAATTTTTTAAATGCGCTTAGAGTTTCCTATGATTCAGAATATAAACCAGGGGATGTGCAAGAGAAAACTGGGGTTCAGGACGGCTCTTTTCCACCAATATCCCTCTCTGATCAAGAATGGCAGAAAAAATTGCCAGAGGTTTATCGAACATTTGAAGGCTTCAAAAAAAATATTGGGTCTTTTTGTCGAAATGGAAAAAGTATTTGTGAAAAAATTCAGAAAGATACAGAAAACAGACCTATGATTCAGAGGAAGAAATGCAATACTTTTTGTAGTGCAAATACATGCAAAGATGCTTTTACGTTATCTGTTTGTCGCGGGATGAATCAATCTCAAGCTTTAAATACGAGGCCTATTTGTTCAGATGATACGGTGAAGCGTTGCTTGTCCAAAGAAAATAATTTGAATCTTGTGAAAACTCTTGCACAACGGGGATGGCCAGCTGAATGGAATAATCTTGAAAAATATTGGGGCAACGTGTTTCTTGCAACAGCGACAGAACCTGCGAAGGGAAAGCATATTGGCCTTCGAGCAGCTCAGGTAGGGGGTGTGATGGCGGTTGTTGTTTCTCTTCCTTTTATCATTCATGCTGCAGCACCTGGGGCCGTTCTTTTTGGGGGATGGGCAGCAAAATATTTAACGGTTCATGGCGTTGATTATACACGCAGTAAGGTATCTGGGTTTGCAAACGCAAAGCTCGGTAAGTTTATTAAAAAAATTGGTAAAGATGTTGTATTGGTTCCAAAAGCAATTAATGGATGCTTTTGCCAGTGCCCTTCTTAAACGAACTCTAAGTATTTAAGATAATTTTCGTATTATTCAGCATAATCAAAAACTGTTACTCTGAACCCTTGGAAAAGAAGGGTGTCGCATTCATTTTTTCTTAAAAAACATATCGATTTTGGATTAATTTAAATTTTTTTCAACTTTGTTTGGAGGGATTTCCGTTTTAGGATTTCTACAAATAACGAGGATAAAGTTATGAAAAATGATCATAAGAAGAAAGGGGCGCTTTTGATGCCAGAGAATCCTCAAGAGGGTATCTTTGCCGATGCCAGGACGGATGTGGGGTTTAAACATATGTTATCGGACCTTGAATCAAGAAAGAGCTTTTTTG
>VGCX01000063.1 GCA_016869935.1 Alphaproteobacteria bacterium | reverse complement strand
TTTAACCGTATCCCCTGGGGCAAAGGAAGGGATCTTCCGGTTTAGTTTCGTTAATTGCTCTTTTTCAACTTGTTGTAGTATGTTCATAATATTACTCAATTCTTCCTTTGTTCATACAAGTGCCAGAGGTCAGGGCGACGCTCGCGCGTAATCTTTTCTGCCATTTCTTGGCGCCAGTGACATATGCGTGCATGGTGCCCAGAGACCAAAACCTCCGGCACCGCCTCGCCTTCCCAAACCTGGGGGCGGGTGTAATGGGGGTATTCCAAAAGCCCATTACTAAAGCTTTCATCTAGGATTGATTCTTTCGATCCAAGAATACCGGGTCTTAGCCTTAAGACCCCGTCGAGAAGAACCATAGCAGCAAGTTCTCCTCCTGACAAGATATAATCACCAATACTAACTTCTTCAATCCCTCTTTTTTGTAAAAATCGTTCATCAACACCTTCATATCGACCACAAAGAAGGGTAACACCAGCTTCTTGGGATAAAGATACTAGTTTTTCTTGGGTGAGGGGGGTACCGCGAGGAGATAGGTAATAAAAAGGACCAACGGCCTTTTCTTGGAGCGATTGGTAAGCCGCATCTAACACATCGGGGCGTAAAACCATGCCAGCGCCTCCTCCAAAGGGGGTATCATCGACAGATTTATAAGCATTAAAGGAAAACTCACGAATATCAATAATCGCTAGGTCCCAAAGTTTTTCTGCAAGGGCTTTTCCAATCAAAGACTGGCCAAGAGGGCCTGGAAACATAGAAGGGAAAAGGGTTAGAATGGTTGTCTGAAAGGGTATCACTCTTCCCCCCATTCTTTGACTCCTTCGCTATTGAGCGCGATATATCCGCCTTGAATATTGACAAGAGGGACTGTTTCGGTTTGGAAAGGAATCATCCAGGTTTTTAAGGAATCTTTTGCGGCGATTTCCAAAAGCACGCCTGCCCCAAAATCATGAATTTCTTTAATGGATCCAAGGATTGTTCCTTTTTCATCCTGGACTGAAAGGCCAATCAGATCGCTATGGTAATATGTATCATCCTCTGGTTCTGGAAAATTTTCACGCGGGACATAAAGGGAAAGTCCTTTATATTTTTCCGCATCTTCACGGGTTGAAATCCCCTCAATTTGGACGACAAAAAGGGACTCCTTAGCGGGATGGAGAATTTTAAGGGGGAGAAATTTTTCACCATTTTCAGTCAACAAAGGACCATAAGACAAAAAATCTTCGGGAATTTGTGTAAAGGAGTTTACTGTAACGTTTCCCTTAATGCCATGGGCTGCTGTAATGCAGCCCACACAAACAAGGTTTGCCCCTTGGGACATGGATAAATCTACTCTGCTGTTGGGGCAGCGTCTTCCGTTGGAACTTCTTCCGCTGTTGGAGCTGACGCTTCTTCCGCAGGTGCTGGTTCTGCTGCTGGTGCAGCGGCTGCTTCTTCAGCTGCTACTTTTGCTGCACGGAGAGCTTCCTCAGCGGCTGCTTTCTTTTCGGCATCCGCTTTCATTTTTTCTTGAGCTTTTGCTTTAGGCAAGTTCTTTTTCGTTTGCTCTGGGCGAGGGGACGCCTTCAACAAGCCAGCATCGACCAAAAACTTTTCGATACGATCAGTTGGTTGCGCTCCAACAGAGAGCCAGTGCTGAATACGTTCCTTGTTTAAAACGAGTCTATTTTCATTTGCACTTTCCAACAAAGGGTTGTAAGAACCGAGCTTTTCAAGAAACCGGCCGTCGCGAGGGCACCGAGCATCCGCAACTACAACATGATAATAAGGGCGTCTTTTTGATCCGCCACGTGTGAGTCGTATTTTTAACATATCTTCTCTCTTCCTTTTTCTTTTTCAATCATATAAGAAGTGTTAGCGGGAAAATAAACCCCCTAACCCTTGTCGTAATAAACCTTTTTTTCCGAGTTTATTAACCTTTTTCATCATTTTTAAGGCCCCTTCGTATTGTTTTATCAATACATTGACCTCTTGTACTGTCGCGCCTGCTCCAAGAGCAACCCTCTTTTTTCGAGAGGCATTCAGAAGCTTGTAATATCGCCGTTCTTTCGGTGTCATGGATCTGACAATCGCAATTTGTCGGCGGATACTTTTGTCGCTATCCTTGGCGTTTGGCATCTTATCTTTCAGGCTTCCGATGCCTGGAAGTAGACCCATAAGCTGAGAAATTCCGCCCATCTTAAGCATCTGCTGAAGCTGGGAGGCCATATCGTTTAAATCAAACGTTCCCTTTTGCAGCTTTCTGTTTAGCTTTTCTGCCTCCTCTCTGTCAAGAGTTTCTGCAGCTTTTTCAACTAAACTAACAATATCGCCCTTATCTAGGATCCGTCCGGCCATGCGATCAGGATGGAAAACATCAAAAGCGTCTGTTTTTTCTCCAAGCCCCACAAATTTTATAGGGCATCCCGTTACTTGGCGCATGGAAAGGGCGGCGCCACCTCGGGCATCACCATCCAAACGGGTTAAAATAATACCGGTTAGGGGCAGTTGGTCTTTAAAGGACTTTGCTACATTTACAGCATCTTGCCCTGTCATGGCATCTGCTACCAAAAGCGTTTCAATTGGTTTTGCTTCTTTGTGGATGCTGACAACTTCTTCCATCAGCGCTTCATCAACATGCAGGCGCCCTGCTGTATCGAGCAAGAGGACGTCGTACCCCCCAAGACGCGCTTCTTTAAGGGCACGTTTTGTAATCTCTAAGGGTTTTTCATTTTCTATAATTGGAAGGGTTGCAATCGCGATTCTTTCACCCAACTGCTTTAACTGTTCTTGGGCCGCAGGTCTATAAGTATCGAGGGATGCCATCATGACCTTTTTGCGAAGCTTAGTTTCTACCCATTTGGCAAGTTTTGCTGTGCTGGTCGTTTTTCCTGATCCTTGAAGTCCTGCCATTAAAATAACAGCAGGCGGTGTTGTTGCAAGATTTAGGTCGGCAGCCTCTGATCCTAAGAGGGTTACCAGTTCATCATGGACAATTTTTATGACCATTTGTCCAGGGGTGATACTGTCTAGAACTGTTTGCCCTGTTGCTTTTTCTTGAATCGATTCGACAAAAGATTTAACAACCGGAAGGGCAACGTCTGCTTCCAATAAGGCAACACGAATTTCACGAAGGGCTAAAAGAACGTCGGCTTCTTT
The DNA here is from genome assembly GCA_016869935.1 of Alphaproteobacteria bacterium. GTDB lineage: Bacteria > Pseudomonadota > Alphaproteobacteria > UBA7879 > VGCX01 > VGCX01. Next base: position 4,871 of record VGCX01000063.1, on the reverse strand, counting down.
AAGGGCTCCTTTGCCCGTTAGGCTTGAAAATATTTTACTAAGACGATCACCGAGGTTTTGAAACATCCTTTATTCCTTTATCTCGCCATCGATATAAGTGATGGTTTTTGCTTGTTCGCATGTGTAAGGAAGGGATCGTTTCCCTGTATCTGATGTTTTATGGGTTCCATCGCAAAACGGATACTTTGCACTAAGGCCACACGTGCAAAAGAAATAGGTCTTTGATGCTTCAAGATCCAGATTGATTGGGTTTTTTAATTTATCCATGAATTTTATATAGCTGAGATTGGGGGAAATGGGAAGTGTTTTGAGCAAAATAGATCTCTTAGAAAATTGATAGCATTCGCAATCTGTTGTTCAATCTGAAATATCATTCCAAAATGAACAACAGAATATTTTTCGATAATAAATACAATAGATCTCAGGCATATAAATCATTTTTTTAGCTTTTTTGCATTTGAATGAAGTCACTAGAAAATATTTTCTTGACTGTAAAAAGAAAATATTTTTGCACTGTTGTTCAATCTGGAATTTTATTCCAAGTTGAACAATAAAAAATATTTAACAAACAAAAAAGCCATTTTAAAGATCTTTAAGTAAAATTTTATTGATTTTTTCCTGAAAATTTTTGAGCTATATTCTTCATTCTGTGGTTGCGAGATTTATTATAAAGCATAATATCCGGTGGAAGGCACTTTATTCTTGTATTGTTGTTCAATCTGAAATATCATTCCAAAATGAACAACAAATTATGGGGGTTCAATGAAATTGGTTAGTAGAAGCCATGAACAGTCTATTTTAGAAGATTTTGTTGAATCAAATCAGGCTGAATTTTTGGCGATTTATGGTCGTCGTCGTATTGGAAAAACATATCTCGTTCGACAGTATTTTAAAAATAATAAAAAAGTCCTATTTTGCAATGTCACAGGATCTAAGAATACGCCGCTCAATCTTCAAGTGGAGAGATTTATAGAAGAGGTGAGCAAAACTTTTTATCGGTCAATTCCTTTGCAGAAAGGGAAAAGATGGGATGATGCATTTAAAATACTAACAAAAGCTTTAGAAGAAATATCGCCAAGAAAAAAGGTAATTTTATTTTTTGACGAGTTTCCATGGATGGCAACAAAAAACTCCAGACTGCTTGGAACATTAGATTATTATTGGAATCAGCACTGGAGTCAAAACAAAAGAGTTAAGCTCATCATTTGCGGGTCTTCTGCTTCTTGGATTGTTAAAAATATTATTAATAACAAAGGAGGGCTTCATAATAGAATTACAAAAAAGATTAAGCTTGAGCCATTTAAGCTGGATGAGGTCGAAGACTTTTTAAAAGATAAAAAACTTACACGATCACAAATTGTACAGCTCTATATGGTAACTGGCGGTATACCTTATTACTTAACCCATATCAAAAACGGACTTTCTATAGCGCAAAATGTGGACTTTTTGGCTTTTGGTAAAGATGGACTGTTGGTGAGTGAATTTGATAATTTGTTTTCATCGCTTTTTGAAAACGCACCTCTTTGCAAGGACTTAATTCGATTGATTAACAAAAAAAAGAGCGGTGTAAGTCAAGAGGATATTTTGAAAAATATGAGCCATAGCGGCCAAACGAAGGGAGGAACCGTTCTTAAAAATTTAGAAGATTTAGAAATGTGCGGGTTTATAAAGCGATTTAAGCCCTATTTGCATAAAAGAAGGGGGGTCTATTACAAGATTATTGATGAATATACGGCATTTTATTTAAACTGGATTGACCCTATTAAAGACCAATTTGATGAATTTGAAGAGGGATATTGGGAAAAACAACAAGGGTCTTCTCAGTGGTGCGCTTGGGCGGGATATAACTTTGAAGCCTTATGCTATAAACATATCAATAAAATTAAAAACGCTCTTAAGATCAAAGCCAGTGCTATTGCGTCTACGTGGAGATTCTCTTCTGCAAAACCAAATCAAAACGGGGCACAAATAGATTTACTGTTTGATCGTACAGACGATACTATTTCTTTGTGCGAGATTAAATATACGCAAAAACCTTTTAAAATTGATAGCACATTTCTTGATGATTTTCAGAGTAAAACACAGGTATTTAAGGCGGTTACGCGAACAAAAAAGCAGATTTTTTGGACATTAATTAGCGCCGCAGGTGTGCAACGATCAAAGCATGTCAAGGAATTGTCAAACGTTATCACACTCGATGATCTTTTTTAGCCAGTGCTGTTCTGGTTGAGTGAGCTGTTGTTCAAAAATTGTCATAATTTTCTTATGGTATTCTTTTACCCATACTTTCTCATTTTCAGACAAAAGGCTATCGTCAATCACCCTCCCATCAAAGGGGGCTAACGTTAAGGTTTCAAATTCTAAAAATCCTGGAAACTCTTTGGAGTCTTTAACCAGCATCAAATTTTCAAGGCGAATGCCATAATGACCCTCCAGATAATACCCAGGTTCATTGGATAAAATCATGCCAGGGGACAAAGGGATGGATGCCGCGCGCGGACTAATGGACGGGGGAGATTCGTGGACGGAAAGATAGCTTCCAACGCCGTGGCCGGTTCCGTGGGCATAATTTAATCCTTGGCTCCATAAATATTGTCGGGCTAAGCTATCGAGCTGTAAGCCTGTTGTGCCCTTGGGAAAGCGCGCCATTGCAAGAGCAATATGTCCCTTTAAAACCAAGGTGTAATGATTCTTTTGTGTTTGGGTAGGAGTACCCTTCCAGACAACGGTACGTGTGACATCGGTCGTGCCATTCAGGTATTGTCCTCCGGAATCAATCAAATAAAGATCGCCTTTCTCAAAAGTTCTGGATTGACCTGCTTTCGGTCGATAGTGGCACAGGGCGCCATTGGGTCCAACGGCTGAAATTGTTTCAAAACTAGGGCCTTTATAATGAAGGCCCCCTGTCCGGAAACTTCCAAGTTTTAAAGAGGCCTCAATTTCTTCTAAGTGATCTTGCTGATCAATCCAGTATAAAAATTTTGTAACGGCAAGGCCGTCAATTTTATGGCAATCAATAGCGCCTTTTTGTTCTACAGAATTTTTACAAGCTTTTGGCATAAGACACGGATCATCGATCGCGACTCTAGATTCTTGCTGGAGTTTTTCGACAAGAGCAACAGGGGTTGTTTTGGGGTCAAACCCTACGATTTTCAAATAAGGGAAAAATTCATTCATACGGTCCAGGGAATGGAGACGCACGTCCTCTCCTAGGAAATCTCTGACAGAGGATGAAATTTTTCCTAAGTCAACAAAAAAATCCACCGATTCATCGGCATGAAAAAAAGCATAAGAAAGAGGGACGGGAGTCTCAAAAATATCGCCGCCTCGGATATTTAAAAGCCAGCAAATAGTGTCCCCTGTCGTACATAAAAAGGCATCTAGTCCTTGATTTTTCAGGCTTTTTGCGATTGTTCTTCGTTTGGCGCTTGAGGAAACGCCTGCAAAAGACTCGTCGTGGATCGTTATTTCTTTGAAAGGCAGAGGGGGCCTGGCGTCCCAAAGAAAATCCACAGGGTTATCCACAAGATGAATCCATGAAACAGGGAGCTTTTTTAGGGAATGATAAAGACTCTCTGTAACGGTCCAGGGGTCAAAACCAAGGCGTAAATTAGGGAAATTAAGGGACCGAATCGTTTGTTCCAGTTGAGCAATTCCTCCCTCAATCACTGTAAAAAAGTCTGGATTAACTTCTTGGCGTGCTTGAACAGTATAACGGCCATCTGTTATAAGAAAAGCTTGCTGAGGGGTGACAAGCACCATGCCTGCTGATCCAGTAAAGCCTGTTAAAAAGCGGATGCGATTAAAATGATCAGGGATCATTTCATTTTGAAAGGGATCGCTCATGGGGATTAAAAACCCATCAACCTCTTTGGTTTTAAGGATTTCTCGAAGGGTCGTTAAAAGGCTTGATGGATGAATCATTAAGCTTCCTTTCTAAAGGCAACAATACTCCATTCCCCTTGCGTGTCTTCTTGGATTGGAACAAGCCCTACCGCTTGATGTGCTTTTATAACATCGTCTTTTTGGGTGACTAAAAACCCAGAAAGTACAGCAATTCCGTTCGGTAGAAGGTGATTTTCTAGCTGAGGGGCCATTTGAATAAGGGGTTGTGCTAAAATATTAGAGACAATAAAATCAAAACGTTCTTGTGGCTTTAGGGCATGGTAGCCATCGCCTTCACGCACATCAATGCCAGATTCTATCCCATTATCCAAAAAATTTTGACGGGCCATAACGACAGAATCCTGGTCTACATCGACAGCAACCCAATTTTTAGGGCGGGTCAATTTTAGGGCGCCAATTGTCAAAATTCCGGAGCCACATCCCATATCAAGGAATTGGTCGAAAGAATGTTTTTTTGCAAAGGTTTCAATCATTAAAAGACACCCTTTTGTGGTTGCATGTTCCCCACTGCCAAAAGCCAAAGAAGCATCCAGTTTTATGGGGATTTTATCCGCTGGGAAATCGTCTTCATAGTGGGACCCATAAATGAAAAAAGACCCAATCCCAAGGGGAGGAAAGCTTTGGCGGTTTTCCTTAAGCCAGTCCCGATGCTCGAGAGGGGTGATGGTTGTTGCTTGGGGAAGCATTTTTTCAAAATACGATAACACATTATCGACAAAAACTCTGACGGCGTTTTGGTCTTTTTCATCAAGGGGAAGAATAACTGTTACTTGAATCACGGGAGCCGTTTCATTTTCCGCGGTCCAAGATACTGTTGCATCATGGGTCATAAGGGCTTCCTCAAATAAGGGAAGGTCACTTTTATCCAGCGCAAACTGAAGGGTCCAGAGGGTCGGGGTCATCGGGGTGTAAATTTATGGGACATAAAAGAAGCTTAACTTGCACATTATTAACAAAAATAAATT
>VGCX01000062.1 GCA_016869935.1 Alphaproteobacteria bacterium | reverse complement strand
GGGACGAATGAATCCGTTCTTTTCAACGACACAGCAACTTTATTCAACAGCTCAAACCTACAATGCAAATTATGAAACTTTTGGTGAGAGTCATTGGAATGCAATCAATACTACGTTCAATCCAGCTTACCCAATGGTAAAAGGAGGATATGAAGCGTATACTGGATTTGGTGTGAGTCCTAACAATTTAGGACAAGATCTTTCAATGGGGCAAAGAATTAGTTCTGGAGCAGAGTCTGTGCTTGGAGCTGCTGGAACATTTGGTATTGCTTTTGGAATACCTGAGGTAATGGGAGGAGTAACAGCAGGCCCACGAGTATTTTGGTCTGGAGGTAGTGCAACAAGGGAAGCTGCTGAGGTATTTGCTAAAGCAAATGGAGGAGTAACGCTAGAAATGACTCTTCCAGGAAAAGTATTGGATAAATTAACTACCAAACAAACTTATCCATATTTAAAACCCTTGTGGAATAGTGCGTCTATTAATTTTGCAAAGGGTGCTGGTGAATCAGCTGATGTTTTTCAATCGAGTTCAAGGGGTGTTAGGGTTGAAAGTATTTGGGCAACTCAGGAGTACCCTCAGCTTATGAAGCAAAATACAGAAATTAATTTTCACATGATACCATAATAAAATTATGTTTTTTAAAAAAAATCCTTTTATCGTTAAAGCATTAGGAAGATCTGGACTCCTTTATCAAGAAGGTAAAAAATCAATGAAAATTGATTCAGAAATGTTGGTTGGTCCTAACTATGATATCGTAATTTACAAAGATAGCGTAAAGCAGTGGAATCCTCCATTTGAAAACGATCCTGTAAATGAAGATGATAAGAACCGCATTTTATCAAATGCAAAAATAGATTTGCAATCGGGCGGTTATAAAGTTGATTTCAATTAAAATGATAAAATCCTTTTAGCCGCTAAGAAAAAAGCTACCTCACCGCGCCTGAGCATGAGCGCTGACAAAAGGCTCCAGCACGGATAAGACCTTCTCCTGCTTGCTACGAGGGAGTTTGGAAGCAGCATCAAAAAGTTGTCTCATGCGGCCGCCTGGAGCAGAGGTACGCTTTGATTTCGTCTCGCCGAGCAGCTCTTCCACACTCACTCCGAGAGCTATTGATATTGGTAAAAGAACATCAGAACGAGGAATCTTTTCAGTGCGTTCCCAATAGCTGACATTGGTATGGCACTCACCGATCTGACGAGCGAGACCAGGCTTAGTGCGAGGAGTTGATCATGGAGTACTCTTTCTTTCAACAACTGGAGAAGCTATTGTTGTGGGAGCTCTCACGCATCTTGTCCAATGGTACGTTAACAAAGCGGAGCTCAACAAAAGAGGAAGCTGCCACATGTTTAGACACACCATGGCAACCTTGATGTTGGAAGGAGGAGCGGACATCCGATTCATCCAGCAAATGCTCGGACACTCAGAACTCAGCAGCACAGAAATCTACACACAAGTCTCGATTAAGAAGCTTAAAGAAATCCATAGCATGACCCATCCAGCAAGGCTGGAGCGAGCGATAGAGACAGTCTGATCTTTGCTTCGTCTGCACGTTTGCTCTCTCTTTCTTCTTTAAATAGCTGCTCTAGCTGCTAAAAAATGAGGGAGTGACGACTGCAACTCCCAACTTTGCTGTTAGAGAAAACTTTTCTTTAGCTGCTAAGAAAGAAAAGTTCTATTCTTCTCCAAGCCCCATTCTAAGGGCTGCTCAGGATGTCTCATCTAAAAGCCTGATTCTAAGAACTTCTGAGAGCTTCTCAGCTTCTTTGCTCCAAACTCTTGGCGTCATCCTGCTTTGCACACTCCTCCTACAGCCGCTTGCACCCTGGCGTTCAAGACCAGCACCTCAAAATCACACCTGGGAGAAAACTTTTCCTTCTTCAACATCGCACCTAGAAAAAACAACCTACGACTACGATGTTGTGTCGGGATCATCCCTTTATTGCAACGGTGATCCCGTTAATGGACTGGATCCCGATGGGAGGTGTGTGGAATCTACACTCAATGCAGTTCCTGGACAAGCAGCGTGGAAACAGTCTGTAGCGAGTTTTAATAATGGTGACTATGGGCAAGCCACTTTTAGCTTTGGACTCATGCTTTCAGAACAAGCATTGACAGTGGCGACTTTAGGGATGGGATCTGCAGCGACTACAGGAGCGAGCGTTACCTCTGCGGCTGTAACTGAAACTGCTGCAATTGAAGATACCCTCTTTACAAATTGGAATGAATTTCAAGTTGGTACAAAAGGTCAATTTGCTTCAAGAGCTGAAGCTGGTGTTGCTTGGACTGAATATAAAACTGGAAATTCAACAACTTATGGGCCAATGAACCCTGGACCATTAGCTACAGATATAATGGATACATTTCGTTCAGGATCCTATATAGCTAGAACGCTAAATCAACCTACAACACTTTATAGAGTCATTGGAGAGAATGGAAATCCTCTAGGACGATATTGGACATCTATTAAACCGCAAGGGCCACTTCAGTCTATCATCGATTTTGCTCTTGATCAAAATTGGGGCAATCAAGCAACAAAAATAATTACTGCTAAAATTCCAGCAGGAGTTCGCATTTATGAAGGCCCAGCGGCATCACAAGGTGGTTTGGTAGGAGGAGGCAATCAAATTTACCTTCCTAAAGTGAATCTGACCTGGTTAAATTTTTAATTATGTACTCGGAAGAAATACATGGTTTTGCAAGTCCTGGTGAATTTGATCGCTTTATAAGGTATATTGAAGACCAAGCAAACATGGGCCTTGTTCAAGAAGTAAAACCAGATTTAAGTTGCCATAAAGGAGAGATATATGGTGGACGTTGGTTTAAGGATATTAATACCAATGAAACCTGGAGATTGGTAGAGCCAGATTTTCCATTCAAAGGTCTTTGGGAGAAAGTTGATTCGCAAAAAGTTAGGGTTAAGCAACAATTTTACAGAAAAATTGTTGCTTAACCAAAAAGATTGAAGGACTGGAACGAATTGCCCCCGGGAATTTTCGTTTACATCACGCAAAAAACAAGCGGCAGAACAGACATTGGTACAGCCATCTGTAGCTCAGCCGCCTCAAGAGTGTAGTCAAGAAGAAGCCCTTTCTCTTTACTAAAATGTCTTTGGGAGGTTAAGATTTAAAGCCACCTTAACTACCAAATAGAAGACCTTTTTTTCTTTTTCTCCTCTTTAGAGGCAGCTGGGAACAAAGTAAGTCCGCTCAATTTTTCTATTTCAGCTACACTACAGAGATAGTCTTCTGGTTGAGAAGTCGTCGGTTCTTGAGGTACAATAAAAGCGATAAATTTGCCATCAGGTCGCTCAATAGCTTTATAGTGAGCATAAGGAATAGCAATACCAGAAGAAAAATGTTGTGGGTTCTTTGAGAATAGAGGCCCACAAACAACTTCGATATATCCAAATCGTTTTGCAAAATCCGAACTCTCCATTCGTTCAATACTATTCCAAACACCATCATTGCTAATATGTTTTTGAGGGCAAATATTGCTTAATAAGAAAGTTTCAAGCTGTGCCTCTCTTCCATAGAATTTTCCAATGGAAAAACTAGGAGCCATATGTCCACGGTCATAATGAGTGCCTATGTAGTCTTTTGATTCAACCCGTGCAGAAGTTCTTAAATCGACATGGAAAGCACTTTTAGGGCGAGTAAGACACTCGTTAGGTAAAGCTGATCCATTAAGAACATAAAACACCCAAAGTGGATCTTTCAGAGTTTCACTATATCCAACTTCATATCCGATATTGTACAGATGATAAACATAGGATTTTTCTAATGGTGTATCCTTTGGTAAATTGACAGCAACACTATCAACAAAATTAGCCTGGGCGTTTGAAAAGGATTGATCTGCTCTTACAGATTGAGTAAGAGTTGCTAAAAGGAGCCAAATAACAAGATAATCAGAACGTTTCATAAAAAATGTTATGATATATCGAAATGAATTTTTACTAATGGCGGCAATACCATCATGGTTGAGAAAGAAAATATGGTGGATTATTTTTTTGATATGTCCAGTTTCTCAAAATTTTAATGCATTCTCACAAAGCAACGATGTAAAAACTGTGATAGAGCCAAGAACGGATTCACGAGTAATCCCCTCACCTGATTGCTCACTTTTTTTCTTTTATAAAACGACAAGTGAAAAAAAAGGATTAATTGGAGTAAAGAATGATCATGGAGTAGTAATTTGGCGAAAACCTATTTCCATAAATTCGTTTTTTTCAACATGGTCACGAGATGGCCGTTTTATAGCTTTGTCAGTTGATAAACCATATTATTTCACTAGTTCTAAGAAGGAAAATTTTTGTTATATTTTTGAATCTTCAACTGGCCGTTCTGTCAATTAAAAAATTCCATTGCCGTCCAAAAAAGTCGCGCTATATAGCAAATCAAAAAAACAAGGAAATAAAAAATGAAAATCATAAAAATCCTCTTAGTAACTGCTTTTTTAGCAACTTTTTTAGTAGAGTCTAGTTCTGCTGATATCGTGTGGGATAAAAACCTATTTTTTATAGCGGAACACATAAGTGGTCATACAATAAATTTACCTGATGATAAAAGTTTATGCATTATCATTAATGATGGTTCTCCAACTCTTCCAACATTTACAAGTACAAATCCAAATGTTTTAGTACAAAACAGCTTTGCTCCAATGGATGGAGCTTGGTACTTCTTTTTTTCACCACATTCCCAAGGACAAACAAAACTAGTATTTTCTGTCACAGGAAACGAGGGAAGTAATTTTGATTTTACAATCAATGTTGTAAAGCGAAAGCCAGGGCTCGAGCCTTCGATTGAATAAGTCTTTAGTTGTTTTAAAAACTTTTGTTCTGATGAAAAAGTTTCTATTTTTAGTTCTTTTTATTGCAGGTCAATCAACCTTTTCTCAATCACAAAAAGTTGTAGTTGATAACGATATTCAAAAGGAAGAAATTGAAATCTCAGCTGCTCTAAAACAACCTGAACCTATTGTAGAATACGGTGATAATAATACTGTGTCAATATATGAAACACTTAGAATTCGAAAATCAAACAACCAAGATCACTCAATTATTCAAACAGAGTCAACATCAACGTCATATTATGGAACACTGAAAATAGATGATGATGGCAGCGGCTTTTCTCATAATGACCCCAATCATAACCCTCACACATGGTGGCAACCAAACGGCCAAGATCTTAATGCAGATGTTGATTGGTATGTAGTTGTTCCTGGTTATTTGCAAAAACGATATGGAATTAAGCCTGGGGATAGGGTGGAAGTTACCCTTTATCTTAGCCATTTAGATCTAATCCCTTGTGGAGAACCTTGTGATGCCTCAGATGCACAAGGAACAGAATTTTTAGATTGGTATTCTTTAATATACTCAGCTAACGTGGGTGATATTGGACCTGATGATAAAGGTGTTGGAGAAGTTTCTGTTAAAGTAGCTAAAAGTATGGGCTTTGACATTTCTGATGTGGAAGGGATTGGTCCAATTTCTACATGGAATGGCAAAGATTGTGCTCCAGTAATTAAAATTACCTATTATCCATCAGAAAACTAAATGAATGAAACCATTACATTTTATTCAGATAATCTTATTCATTTTTCTATTTTTGGTACCTACTACTAAAGTAATAGCTCTTCCTGCTGGTTATATCATACCAAAAGAAACATTATCTCCTAGCCAGAGATACGGTTTTATTGTTCCAGTCTTTGATGCTACTGTTAAAGATACATCCCAATTTCAAAATGCGCTTATAGACACAAAGACAGATCAAATCATTACTAAAGTAGATGCTCCTGTCGGGTTTGATCGGCCTCTAAATTATGTATCTGTAGAGCGGCCTCTGTGGTCCAAAGATGAGTCATTTGTACTTTGGAAAGTCAATGGTAAGTGGTGTCCAACTGCTCTTGTTCTAATAAAGTTAGAAGGTAATAAGCAAAGGTGGCAATTAAACCTCCTAACAGCCTTTCAAGAAAAAACCTTGTCTTACACAAAAAAAGCAGCTCCCGAAAAATACGAAACTGCTAAAAAAGCAACTATCGGCAAAGGCAGCTCTTATCCAGATGGATTCACTATAGATGTAGTACCAGTACAGTCTAAAAATGATGCAGTATTAAAGCTTCCACTTGAAATTCACGTTACCCTTACATCAAATCCAAAAAATTTAGAAAATTTTCCAAATCTAAATGCTGAACTGGATGGAATAGTAAAAGAGAACGGAACTATAGAAGTAAAAAAATTCAAACTTCTTTAAGTTTCCTTTAGCAGAACTAAGGAGTAAAATCAATCGTAGGCATCCCTTGGCTCCTGAACAACCAAGTAACGATTGCTCCAGCACCAGCAATAAAAGCAGCAGCTAAAAGTGCTTTCTTGGCTTCAGCATGATCATGAGTCATCCATTTGTATCCACCAAGAATCAAACCAATAAAGGCTAAAGCAAATGCAACTTGTCCTATTATTTTCATAACAGGACCAAACATATTGTTAGGATCACCAATTGCTAATAATGCTGGAAAGAACGAGTTTAGTTTCATACTTAGGGGTTATTGAGATAAGGTTTTTATAATGGAAAGGTTCTCTAAATTCTTTAATTTTTCAAGATCTTTTTTAAATATTTGTTTTTTCTGCCTTTCAAAATTATTAGCAATACCTTTCCTAAAAGCCGCAATTATCCAGCGAGATGACAGAAGCAAAGCCAGTAAGCAGAAACACCAAGTTTCATGATATTGAATTAAAAACCCTAATCCATGATGATACATGTAGAAACTCAATAAAATTGGCAATACTACTTTCTCTCGTTTTAAAAGGAACACGATTAAAGCTACCACAAAGATTGGAATGCCAAAATAAATGAGACTTCCCCATCCAACATGGAGATACCAAAACCACAAAAAGCTTTTCTTCCACCCAAAAAAAGAAACAAGAGAATTAAGAATTTTTGCGTAAGAAGCTAGGTAGCTATTACCCCATGTAAGAAATGAATTAGAAAAATTATGTTCTATTCCTGCTGAAATTTTTGTTTTTGAATGATGTGTTGGATGAGACTCCGAGAAAAAAAATCCAAGAGACATCATCAGAAAAACAAATCCAAACATTAAACGAGCAGCAATCTTACTAGTACCGACATGATGATAGTGGTGGTGAATTTGGGTAGTAGTGTTTTTCATGGTTTTTGGACTTAAGTTAAAAAACTGGATTAACAATCAATTTTGAATGATCTCTTGATACAGAAATAATCCCATTTGCTAGTGAGTGTTCACGTAGAGCTGATCTCACAGCATTAGCAATATACTCAATAATTGCTTGTTTCATAGGGCGAGCTCCAAACCGGTGGTTACATCCTATTCTCACTAAAAATTCAACAGCCGAAGAGTCTACTTCCAACTGATAACCTTTGCCTAAATAACGTTGAAGCGTTTTTTGTATATTGAAGTTTGCAATTGCTCTTAGGCTATCTGTTGATAGTGGCATAAAAACAATTTTTTTATCAAACCTCCCAATAAGCTCTGGCCTAAAGAAATCAAAAAGTCGCGAAAAAATTGCTCTCTCTATTCTAACTTCAGAATTACTACGAACGTCTATTAAGACATCGCTTCCTATATTAGAAGTACACACTATAAAGAATTTCGAAAGGTTATAGGTCTTATGATTTGCTAATGAAATTCTTGCCGACCCCATCATCTGTAAAAAGAGATCAAAAATTTTGTGATGAGCTTTTTCAATTTCATCAAAGAGAAGAATTCCATCAAAGTTAGATTCTAAGACGTTTCCAAGCTTTCCAGCATCCTCCTTTCCACTGCCAATCAAAATAGAATATGCATCCTCATGCATATATTCGCTCATATCAAAACGAAAAACTTTTTCTTTTCCAAAAAGAAATTCTCCAACTTGGAGCGTCAGCTCTGTTTTTCCCACTCCTGTTGGCCCAAGAAAGAGAAGACTGGCTAACGGCTTGTCAGGATCTGATAACCCAAGCGCACCATTTTCAAAAGCATCAACAGCATGGTCAATAGCACTATCTTGACCAATAATCCTGGATTTTAGGTAATCTTTAAATCCATTGAGTTGTTCAATTGTATTTTTCATAGAGATAATAATGATCGAAAAGCAATTAAGGGATATTGTTGCCAAAGCCATTTAGGTATTTTTCCTTCTGGAGTAACGGGACACAAATATCCTTGTTTCCAACGTCCATTAGCAAGTTTGACCACGCAATAAA
>VGCX01000061.1 GCA_016869935.1 Alphaproteobacteria bacterium | reverse complement strand
TAAGCGCATCGTCGCTGCGGTTCAATCTGTCCAAGCATCTCATGCCTCTACAGGAAGAGCTGGCGCCCCAGAAGGATCTAGTGGAAAATAGTATTTCATCGAGTTGGGATATCCCTTACACCCTAATCTATCCCCCCTCCAAAACTTTTGTGAGGGGGGATATCTACATGATTTCATTTTGATGTTTCACCGCTATATACACGGTCAAATTATAATTTCGCAGCATACGAACTTTAAATATCGCAGGCATTCTATTTATAAAAACGCATATACTTTTGTTGAAAAATTGCCGCTTTTATGCTTATACTATTGCATATCACAAGAGATAATAAAAATATGAAATTGTATGATCGTTGGCAGAAGAAAATTATTCAAAAATCCCTTAGCACAAGACGTGTTCTTGTTTTGTCTGGCTCCCGCCAATGTGGAAAAACAACTCTGACTCATTCTTTAGGTATTAATAATGACATTTATAGAACTCTAGATAACAAAGAATTTTTAGAGAGCGCAAAAGATGATCCTTTGGGTTTTATTAGGCACCAAGACACTCTTATGGTGATTGATGAAATACAAAAAGCTCCAGAGCTTCTTTCAGCCATTAAAATGGATGTAGATCAAAATCAATCCTATGGGCGGTTTTTGTTAACAGGGTCTGCTAACATTCGATCGTTGCCAAGGGCCACTGAGTCTTTAGCGGGACGTGTACAAAATATCCGCCTAAGACCCCTTGCACTTGGAGAAATTTATGCATCCTCTCCTCTTTTCTTAGAAAATGCTTTCCAAGAAAAATTTCATACTTTCTCCAGCGCAAAAGAAAATTGTCCCCTCTATTCTAAAAACGACTACATAGAATTAGCTCTAAAAGGCGGATATCCTGAAGTTTTACGGCTGGCGTCTTTTCGTGACATGCAAAAATGGCACAGAGATTACGTTAATGCTTTAATAGAAAGAGACCTCAGGGATATTATCAATATTCGTCGCAAAGATTCTATGGTGAAGCTTTTGGAATGTTTAGCTGCCTGGTCTTCAAAATTCATAGATTTATCCCAAATCGGCGCAGATCTTTCCATACAGCGCCCGACCATCGAGGCCTATATTAATGCCCTTGAAACTCTTTATTTGGTTGAGCGCCTACCTTCCTGGACAAAAACAGACTATGGAAGAGTAGGACGGAAAGATAAACTTTTCATGAGCGACACAGGACTTATGTCTTCTATATTACATTGGTCTATGGAAAAAATTCAATTTAATGGCGACATGAATGGAAAGCTCATCGAAACTTTTGTCTTTAATCAATTGTCTTCTATCATTGATGCCCAGGACCAGACCTATCAATTATATCATTATAGGGACCGTTTAAACCGTGAAATAGATTTTCTCGTTGAAAATGAAAACGGGGACTATCTGGGTATTGAAGTGAAAGCAGGAACTTCTATTAGCGCAGAAAGTTTTAAGCACCTAAAATGGTTTAGGGATACGCTAAGCACAAATAATCGCTTTATTGGGATTATTTTATACACAGGGGAAACAGTTCTTCGATTTGGAGAAGGAATGTGGGCAGTACCTATCAGTGCATTGTGGGTGCAATCTCAATTAGCCTTTTAAAGTATCATATCGCAAAACCACGGTATTCAGACTCACTCATGTATAAAGAATACACTCCTTCGTCGTCCCCCTTGTTTTACGCATGCTATACAAAAATGATAATCAGGATAAAACACTTTCTCTGGAAAAAGCAAATAAGTACTCACAGTAATTTTATTGCTTCAGAAAGATTTGCCATTTTTTAAAAATCTTTCAATAAAACAGAAGCAGAAACATCTGAAGGATTACTGTCAAGAAAATGTTTAGACTTCAAGTGCCCTTGAAATGCCGCCAGTCCAAGCAAATGCATGAAACGCTCATTGTCTCGCACAACTCCCCTCCCATCTCTGTACATTAAAGCAAGTTCGTATTGAGCCTCTGCATCCCCTCTATTTTGAGCTAAGTCAAACAATCTCAAAGCATCTTTTTCTTGAGTTGCACTCTTTTCATCTTCACTTGTTATTTGATTCGTAGACATCCTATAAAGCTGGATCGCTTTTGTTACATCTTTTTCTACTCCGCGACCGTGTGCATACATCAAACTAAGGGTGAATTGTGCTTGAGGTTCTCCTTGATCAGCTGCCAATTCATAAAATCGCACTGCTTCTTTCTCATTTTTTTCCACTCCACGACCTGACGCATACATTAAACCAAGTGTAAATTGGGCTATTGGCTCCCCTTGATTAGCAGCCAACCCATAAAACCGTGCAGCTTCTTTTTCATTTTTTTCTACTCCACGACCCATGGTATACATTAGGGCAAGATTGGATTGAGCCACCACATCACCTCTTTCGGCAAGCAGTCTATAAAGTTTAGCAGCTTCCTTTTCGTCTTTTTCTACTCCATCACCAAGTTCATATAACACTGCAAGGTTATTCATGGCAGGCTCATACCCTTGCTTCACAGCAAGTTTAAGAAGTCGCACTGCTTCTCTTGGATTCCTCTCAACTCCCTGGCCACGCGTGTACATTAATGCAAGATTAAGTTGTGCAGGTGCATGACCTCGATTTGCAGATAAAATAAGTGATTTAGTTCTGTCATCTAGATCGTGATGATGGCCACAATCGCACAACAAAAATAAAAACAAAACCGCACTTATTTTGAAGTTGATTAAGTAAAGAGTTTTTTTAAATTGCAATATCAGACTCATAAAACTATAAGCTTCTCTAACAAGTACATATAAAAATTCATAAAGCCACTGTCTCTACTTTAAAACATGGAATATTTTTAACTCAAGTTTTTATAATAATCAATATTTTAATGAAACCCTGTTTCTGTGTAGTATTGGTTTTTTTCCTGCCAACGCTTGTCGACTCGGACATGCAAGACTAAGTGCACTTTGCACCCTAAAAAACCCTCTAATTCAAGACGGGCTTGTTGACCAATCGTCTTGAGTTTACTTCCCCCTTTTCCCAAAAGAATGGGCTTATGGTTGTCTTCTTGGACCACAATCGTTTGGACGATACGGACCCCGCCTTTTTCTAAAGGTTCCCATATTTCTGGCACCACAACAAGCTCATAGGGAATTTCTTCGTGAATCTGAAATAGGATTTTTTCTCTGATGATATCTGCGGCTAGAAATTGCTGTGGTTTTGTGGAGAGCTGATCCTCTGGATAAAGCCAGGGCTTTTCAGGCATTTTTGAAACTAAATGATTTAAAAGTCTAGAAATCCCGTCCTTTTTAAGGGCAGAAATCATGAAAATATCTTCCACCACACCGGTTTCCATATAGGCTTTTGCTTTGGCAAGAAGGGAATCCTTTTTTACAAGATCAACTTTATTCAATACAAGAATGGCTTTTGTGGAGCTCGTATTCAGGCGCTTTAAAATCGTTTGAATATCATCGTTTTCAAGAGACCTTGTGGCATCCACCAATAAAAGAACGGCATCTGCGCCAATGCTACTCTGCCATGCGGTTGCAACCATTCGCTTTTCTAAAGGACTTCTGGGAGCAAAAATGCCAGGGGTATCAAGGAACAAAAGCTGAGCCTCTCCTTCCGTATGAATCCCAATAATTGACGTACGTGTGGTTTGCCGTTTATGACACACGATCGAAAGTTTTGTTCCCAAAACAGCGTTTAAAAAAGTAGATTTTCCAGCATTTGATGGCCCTAAAAGGGCAATTGTCCCACAGCGTGTCATAGAGAACCCTTCCCCATCAGTTTATGGAGCAAAATGGTCGCCGCTTCTTTTTCAGCAATTTGACGGGACTTACCCTGTGCTTCTGTGAAAGCCTCTTTTTGATTGCACCGAACCCCTATTGTAAACAAAGGATTATGCTGCTCTCCTTCGGTTTTTAACAATACGTATTCTGGAAGGGGGCCCCCTTTTTTTTGAACATATTCTTGAAGCGCTGACTTTGGGTCCGCAAAATAGTAATCTTGAATATTCGTCAGAAGAAACGCCCAACGGCTCAGAATGAAAGCCTCTGCGATGGCCATGCCCCCATCCAAGTAAAGGGCGCCAATCAATGCCTCTAATGCGTTGGAGAGATTGGATTCTCTATAAGCGCCTCCAGTTTTCTTTTCCCCTGCCGCCATATGAAGATGGCTTCCAAGATCGATTTTTCTTGCCACTTTTGCAAGAGAAAAACGGGAAACAAGAGAGGCCATTTTCTTTGATAAGATACCTTCTTGTTCATAGGGAAAATGCCGATAAAGATAGTCCGCCGTGACCAGGCCTAAAACGCGGTCCCCTAAGAATTCTAAACGCTCGTAATCTTCGTTTACTTTCTTCCCAACACTGGGATGTGTTAAGGCTGACTTTAAGAGAGTGCTGTTTTTAAAGGTATAGTCAAACCCTAAAAGTTCTTTATCTACAGTCATCAGCCAACTACCGAATCAGTGTAAAGAGACGGTTATATCGAATTTTATGAAGCTTCCAAATATCAAGAATGGACGAATCAACAGAAACCAATACCATTTTGGCAGGCCCTACAAAATGATCAAAAGGAATTGTCCCCAGCGAACTTCTACTGTCCGCAGAATGATTACGGTTATCCCCCATCATAAAATAGTGCCCTTCTGGAACAGTGAATTCTTCGGTATTATCTGCTGATTGCTGACCGTCTGTTCCTTCCCTTAAAATAAAGTACTTCTTCCCATTGGGCATCGTTTCTTCAAAACGAGGGGTCTTTTTGATTCGACCAGATGCCGTTGTTTCCACATAGTCTTCGACTTGTCGTTGAGGAACTGCTGTGCCATTGATGTAAAGAATTCCTGACTTTACCTGAATTTTATCTCCTGGAAGCCCTACAAGCCTTTTAATATAGTTGATATCTGTATCTTGTGGCACCTTAAA
The DNA here is from genome assembly GCA_016869935.1 of Alphaproteobacteria bacterium. Lineage (GTDB taxonomy): Bacteria > Pseudomonadota > Alphaproteobacteria > UBA7879 > VGCX01 > VGCX01. The sequence continues at coordinate 3,699 of VGCX01000061.1, read as the reverse complement.
AACTGCGACATCACCCCGCTCCGGTTGGCTGGCAAAGTAACGCCCCTGCAAAAAAGAGGGATGAACAAAAGGGAAAGAGTATTTACTAATCCCATACCCACTCTTGTGGACATAAAGATAGTCCCCAATCAGCATCGTTGGAATCATAGAACCAGAGGGAATGGTGTACGGTTCAAAAACAAATACCCGAATCGCAAGCGCGGCAAAACCCGCAAGAAAAATACCGCCAATCACTTCGCTCGTTGCGCGCGCATGGGAAGGAACGCTTATCCCCATTTTATTACACAAGAAACAAACGCCTTTAAATAACAAAGATTCTCGCTTTTTTTTCTTTTGCTTCTCGCTCACTGGCTACTCCATTGAAATAATTACAAACGCTATGCAAAAAGGATACTCATCACTAAGACTTAAGTCAATGCGTGGCATCAATTGAGGCTTTTTTGATTGACCAATCATCTGTTCTAAACGCTCTTTTGCACCCCCTTGAAGTTCTATCCAAGGTTTGCCCAAATCATCTTTGTGAATAACGATATCTTGGAAATTAACTCCCCCCTGAATCCCCGTACCCAGGGCTTTTGCGCAAGCCTCTTTGGCGGCAAATCGAGAGGCAAAAAACAATGCACGCCTACCTGGATGGGTTCGCTGATCCGCCATGAGTTGCTCAGAGGGGGCAAAGAATTTTTTGGAAAATCCTTGCCCTTCTTTTTCTATGAGCTTCTCTACGCGCCGCGCATCAATTAGATCTGTTCCAACCCCAAGAATCATTGGTAGATCCAAACTTAACCTACGCTATTTTTTCTTAGTCTTCATAGGATACTTAATCTGAATCCATTGTTGCGTAATGGAAAACAGATTGCTGATAATCCAGTAAATCACAAGCCCTGCAGGGAAGTTTGCAAGCAAGAACAAGAAAATCCAAGGCATCAGTTTAAAAAGAATCGCCTGAGCCTGGTCTGTAGGCTGCGGGTTTAATCTCTGTTGCACAAACATCGTCAAGGTCATAATAATTGGCAATACACCAATCATCAAAAAGCTTGGCGGTGTCCAAGGAATAAGCCCAAAAAGGTTAAAAATTGTTGTCGGATCGGGAGCTGACAAGTCTCTTAGCCATCCAAAGAATGGGGCGTGTCGCATTTCAATCGCCACAAACAACACCTTGTAAAGTGCAAAGAAAACAGGAACCTGGATCAGAATCGGCACACACCCCGCAACAGGATTTACACCGTGTTTCTTATAAAGGGCCATCATTTCCTGTTGGAACCGTTGCTTATCTGTTTTCTCGTACATTTCCTTAATTTTCAAAATTTGAGGCTGTAATTCGCGCATTTTTGCCATAGCGTGGAAAGAATGGTTCGCCAAAGGATAGAAGGAAAGGCGCACAAGAAGTGTTAAAACGATAATCGCAATTCCAAAGTTTCCAATCAAATTATAAAGCCACTTAATAGCAAAGAATAAAGGCTTCGTGATGAAATAGAACCAACCAAAGTCAATCGCAAGATCGAAATGAGGGATATGGTGAACTTTTTCATAGTGATCCAAAAGATCCAAAGACTTCGCACCAGCAAAAAGTCGCGTCGTTGCTGTAAAGGATTTTCCGGGATCTACCGTTGTTTTTGGCTCTGTAAAGGAAGACGCATAAGACGTTCCCTCGCGCGTCTCTTGAGATTTGAAGTGCGTTTGAACTGACAGATTTTGATCTGGCACAAGCGCTACCAACCAATATTTATCCGTCATACCCAACCATCCCCCACGGGTATGGATAGAATCTTGAGGCGTCTTTTTCAATTCTTCATATTTGACTTCTTTTAAGCCATTATCCAAATATCCAACAGCCCCCTCATGAAGAACTACATAGTTTCCAGGATTTGGATTAGAACGCACAACGCGGCCCTGAGTTTTAAACGATACTGGCTTTTGTGTTTTATTTTCCACCGTTTGACGCACTGTGAACATATAGTGATCATCGATTTCGATGACTTTCTTAAAAGTGACCCCCTGTCCATTGTCCCAAGTCATAACGACAGGATGCTGAGGAGAGACCGTGTTACCATCAACGACCCAACGAGTCTGTTGGTCAGGCACTTTAAGGGTAGCATCTTCAGGAACCCATAAGAACTCAGCAAAAAATTCTGACGTCCCTTCTTGACGGTTCAATAGCGTCACCGTAGCACTTTCTGAATCTGTTGTTTCCTTATATTTCTTAAGCGTTAGATTGGAAATTTCAAACCCTTGATTCGTCAGTGTCCCGCTCACGTCCTCATTTTCGATGGTAATTGTTTTAAGAGATACGGACTCCTGATCGCTCTTAACCAAAGAAGACAAAGCCCCAAGAATACCCGATTCTGTTGTTGGCTTTTCTGCAGCAGGAGCTTGTGTTTGAGCCTGTTGCAACTTATCAAGACGAGGTTTTTCATACAAGAAGTGAAACCCGAGGAATATAGCAACTGACAGTACAACTAAGATCAGTAGATTTCTTTTTTCGTTATCCATGTTTTTATCCTTTCTTTATTGATAATGGCACAGGATCAAATCCTGACTTTGATGTCCACGGATGACATCGGCTTAGGCGTTTAAGGGTCAAAACAGTTCCTCGACCTATGCCATGAGCCTTCAAGGCTTCAATTGCATAACAGGAACAGCTGGGTTCATAACGACAATTTGACCCAAGAAGCGGCGAAATCGTCCAGCGATAAACCTTTAACCCTCCAATTAGAATACCCTCAAGCAAAGAGGCGATTTTTTTCATGCTGTTTTCCAATATGGGTAATCCCATTGATAAAATCTTTTTCTAATGTGCTAAAAGGTAAATCAAAAGTACCCTTCTTTGCAACTAAAACTATATCGGTTGGAAGTAAAAAATTATTTTCTATCATCGTTTTATGAAGATCAATAACAGCCCTAAGCCGCCTTTTACATCGATTGCGCCTAACAGCGTTCCCTACTTTTTTACTGGCTGTCAGACCAAAACGATAGGGATTGCCAGGGATTAAGACTTTTTTCTGAATCAAAAATTGTAGCACGAAAGAGGCAAAATGTACGCTTTCTCCGGCTTTTGTTATGCGCACAAATTCTGATCTTTTTTTAAGAGTGCACTGAGGCATGGTGATACGATTTTGATCTATTTTTAAATATCCACTAGGCAACAAACTGGTAAGGGTAAGGCGCGTACTCTAATATACGTGACCGAACCCGAATCCCTCCCGAATCCCAAAAGATAACGACGTGGAATTTAAAAAGAGGTAAAATCTAAGCGCAAAGGCGCAGACGCCCCTTAGCCCGGCGATTTCTTAGGACATGACGCCCACCGACGGTGGCCATACGCGCCCGAAATCCATGGCGGCGTTTACGAACAAGACGACTAGGTTGAAAAGTACGCTTCACGAAAAATTCTCCGTTAATTAAAAAATTCGAATATATTCAGAGGTAATTTATAAGAAGAGACGCCCCATAAGTCAAGGGTCTTTTGAGAAAAAAATTCCCAATATCCACTATTACCCCATTTTGTAAGGGGGTTTTTCCCATCCTTTAGGGGACCATGTAAAAATCTCACACCCTGTTTTAGTCACCCCTAAAGTGTGTTCAAATTGGGCAGAAAGAGATTTATCCCGTGTAACGGCTGTCCATCCATCTTGAAGAATTTTGGACGCATAATGTCCTGCATTCACCATGGGCTCGATGGTGAAAAACATACCCTCTTCT
>VGCX01000060.1 GCA_016869935.1 Alphaproteobacteria bacterium | reverse complement strand
ATGAAAGCCTGTCAAAAAACCAAAACACATAAGCCACTGATAATAAGGAAGGCCTTCCTTTAAAAAAGAATCAACCAAAATAAAGGGCCCCATAAAAAGCCCCATAGGAATAAAAAATAGCATCAGTATAAGGGAAAACCAGAGCATTTGCCAAACAGGCTGCGCAACGAGAGAATATTTTCTAGCACCATTCCGCTGACCGACAAATACTTCCGCAATGGCGGTAATGGCATATCCTCCAAAAACGAAAGGAAGCGTTACACTCCCAGCTGCTGCCGCTGAATTCATAGCATCTAACGAATAATGCCCTAAAATAATCCGGTCTAAAAAAAGCATTAAGTTATTTGAAAGGGCTGTGAGCATCATAGGAAGAGCTAGAGTAAAAATTTCTCCTAAACTTCCTGACGGATAAGACGTTAATGATGACTTTCTAGGCATAATATCCAGAATTTTTAATGCAATTTTTTCTCAAAATATTGGATCATCATACTATAGAAGGCGAAAAGACGGAAGGGACAAAAGAAAATATGCAAAGAATTAAGTATCAGGAAATAAATGATAGAGCTCTTGAATCAGTTCGCTTAAACTAATTATTTCAAGGTTAGAGCTTTTTGGATAGCGATCTTTCCCTCCGTAAACGACAAATGCTTTTTTAGGCTGAATGTCATCAAGGGCAACATAAAAACCTTTCTCAATCATTGGAGCATACCCTTTTTTAATTTCAATCGCCCAAGTGCCATGACTCCCGCCCAACTCAAGAAGCAAGTCGATCTCTGCCCCTTGCGTTGTCCGATAAAAGCTTGCTTTAACATAAGAGGGTATTGCTGACAGGATGTTTTCAATCACAAACCCTTCAAAGCTTTTTCCAACAATTGGGTGCCCCAAAAGATCATTAAAAGTATAGATACCCAAAAGAGCATGAAGAAGACCAGAATCACGGATATAAATCTTAGGGGACTTGACTAATCTTTTTCCTAAATTGGAATGAAAAGGGGGAAGCTTTCTAACAAGCAACAAATCTTTAAGTAACCCAATATAATTGGACACAGTTGGAGCAGAAAGCTGAAGATTGGTGGCAAGTTTTGCATTATTAAGCTGTCCCCCTTGATCATGGGCAAGCATGGACCACAACCTTTCCAGAGTATCGGCAGGTATTTTGAATCCAAGAGCAGGAATGTCCCGCTCAAGATACGTTTTGATGAAGTTTTGCCGCAAGGCAAAGCTATCAGCATCTGTTTTAGCGAGGAGACTGCCTGGAAAGCCGCCCCGAAACCATAACTTATCTTGATCTGATTCTGGTATTTCAAAGACATTGATGGGATTGAGGTCAATATATTCTATCCTGCCAGCCAGCGTTTCACTGGATTGCTTTAATAGGTCAATAGACGCTGACCCTAAAATCAAAAATCGACCTGTTCCCAGTCCTTTGCGTCGACCCTCATCAATAATACCCCTCAACTCTTCAAAAAGGGCGGGCGTTTTTTGAACTTCATCAAGGATAATCAACTTATCTTCATTCTTTTGACAAAACAAAACAGGATCAGAAATTTTGTCACGATCTTTTTTTGATTCAAGATCCAAATATACAAAAGGACGACCTATCTCGTGAGCAAGAGTAGTCTTTCCTACCTGACGAGGCCCCAGAAGTGCAACAGCCGCTTGGCGATCAAGGGCGCGTATAATATTCTTAAAAACAGAACGTCTAATCATAGACATAGTCTAATCAAATTCATCTAAATTAGCAACAGCTGTCCATGAAAATCGAAAAAGAAATTTTTGATTTTCATGGTAAAAGGGCGACAAAAATTATAGATTTTTGCCCCAAACTTCAAATAATAGCCATCTCCAAAAAGGTTTCTTTTGTGCTATAATGTTTTAAATATTAGGAATAATGTAAATGAAAATTTCCAAAGTATGCATTTTATTTTTACAAACGGCTGTGATTGTTTGCATGGCAGGCTTTATTTTATTTTATAATTTAACGCGCTCTCGTGTCATTATTCTTCATAGTTATTCCAGCAAAATACCAGAAGTTACCTTCTTTAATGAAGGGTTTTCAACGATTGCAAATGAATTTAAAAACCCATACCTTGTCTATACCTACATGAATATGGGTCTTGCAACTTCTGAAGAAGATCGGATGCGACTGGGTGTTAAAATTCGTACCTTTATTAAGGATTTTAATCCAGATATCATTGTCGCCGTTGGGGAAGAGGCCCAAGAATATGCCGCGCGCTATTATAGTGGCAGCACAACGCCCCAAATTGTCTTTTCTGGTATTCATCACTCCTCTATCTACGGATATGATCACAGTTCCAACGTAACAGGTATTCTTGAGGAACTGCCCCTTCAAGCCATCAAAGATGTCTTAAAGAAAAACTATAAAATGCTTTTAAAAGAAAAAAAGGATGTTTCTCTTTATTTCTTAGGGGATAAAACTTTTCGGGTAACCATGGAAAAAGATTATGCAGCACAGCAAAACTGGGCCCCTTTTGTATGGAAGGGTTTTAAGCAAGTTGAAACCTTCGACGATTGGCGCAAAGCCATTGTCCAATTGTATCAAAATCAAGACAACGGTATTTTATTTATCTCAGGATACTACCAACTCAAAATAAAGAAAGGCGGGAAAGAAGTAGTATCGCCCAAAGAGTTGATTCAATGGACCATAGACCACAGCCCCTACCCCATTATTGGACTTTATGAACATCACTTCCAAGATGGCATACCGGTGAGCCTATCCTCCTCTGCCAGAGAGTCTGGTGAAAAAGCAGCTCTTTATGTTCAAGCGCTCATTGAGGGAAAAAAACCAAGCAGTCTTCCCCCGTTAAAAACGGAAGAGTTTATGGTTGGGATTCGAAAAATCAAAGAGAACCGTTTTCCCTTAACCCTGCCAAAATCTTTTGAAGTTATCGCCCAGACCAATAAACGGTATGAGGATGAGAAGACTAAGCTTTAGAAAATAAATACACCAAGGGACTCAACCCCAATAATAGCAAAGACTACCATCAGCCCTGCAATAATATCATCCAGTAACACGGCAAGGCTTTGAATCCATAATGGCCCTTTCAGTTGATCTGCCCAAGACACAGGAAAGGGCTTTTTAATATCAAACAAGCGGAATAAACCAAAAGCAATAAACCACCACATGAAAGTGTGGGGGATCCACAGAAGACAAATTCCCTGTCCAATGATTTCATCAATTACAACTTCTTGAGGGTCCGGGGAATTATTGGTCTTTAGATAGAGAAAAACAGCGCCATACCCAAAGAAAAAAAGAGCTATCAACGTCAAGGGAAGGGCCTGAGACGGCATCCCCCAAAAGAGAAAGAGAGCGAAAAGAGATCCCCACGTTCCAGGGGCCTTTGGAAGAAATCCAACCCCACAACCAGAAACAAAAAACGTAACGAAAAAACGGGATAAAGCCATTTAGTTTCCTTGGATTAGACGGTGCACTAAAGTGTAAACCGCATAACTACAAACAACCCCTGTTAGGGCATTAACTATTTTCCACGTTTTAGGGCTTTTGGCATAGGGGCTTAGAAGACTGGCTCCATAGGTCAAACTAAACACCCAAATACCCCCCGCAACAATACACCCAAGACCAAAAAGCAAAGCATTTTGCAACGAGTATTGCGAAGAAATAGACCCAAAAATAACAAGATTTTCTACCAAAGCGATCGGGTTTGCCCACGAAAGAAGCAAACATTGCATCCAAAGCTTTGTTAGGGACGTTTGGTTTTGGTGGTTAAGAGCGACATGTTGGTTTTTGAAGACTAAAATAAAAGCTTTGATTGCAAGAAATCCCAAAAACAGAATACCAACCGCCATAAGAATATGTTGCATGATTAAATGATTTGATAAAAAACGCCCGAGCCCCAAAACCCCCGCAAACGTAGAAGCGCTGTTAAAAAGAACGGTTGCTAAGGCGGTTACAAACAAATGCTGCCTTTGAATGCCCTGCTTTAAAAGAAAGGTATTTTGTGGCCCAATAGACGTCGTTAAGCTGAGTGCTAGAATAAATCCTTCAAAAAACATGGTCTTCTTTATATTGATATTACTTAATCAGACATGGTTTAAGGATACCTTGTCAAGGGAAGTGTTGGGGGGGTACCGAATTGACAGAGCCACTCAATCGCATGACAAGAATGAAAAGATAATTAAGTCAAATAGTTCGAGCAGTCCGCCTTCGCCCCGCTGGGGCTAAGCCGGACACAGCTGCGTAGGTTTATCGCCCGAAGCCTGAAAGGCGAAGGGTGGCCTAACGGTCCACACGTGGCTGCGCCACGCGTAGCCCGTAAGGGCGAAGTTTAAGGCGTACTGGTATGAACCGTCCGTCTTCCCCCGGATTTAATCCGAGGTACGCCGGACACTGCTGCGTAGGTTTATCGCCCGAAGCCTGAAAGGCGAAGGGTGGCCTAACGGTCCACACGTGGCTGCGCCACGCGTAGCCCGTAAGGGCGAAGCGTGGTGCGCCCTGTAGGATTCGAACCTACGACACCCGGCTTAGAAGGCCGGTGCTCTATCCAACTGAGCTAAGGGCGCCTTCTATTTTTATATAAGGAATCCCCTCTCTTTGTAAAGAGGATCGTTAAAAGAAACACCCCTTATGCCTTTAACATTTTAGACTCAGATTAAGCCCTTTTTTTAAAGGGTCTTCTTGACTTTTTCTGATCCCGGAACGGACGTTTGTTTTTTCCGTCTCTGGGGTTTCTATCCTTAAAGTTCCTGTCCCTCGGTGAAGATGACAAAGGGAGTTCTTTCCCTGGATTCATAAGACCATGAATCGCCCGCCACTTTCCCCGATCAGAGGGAGCAACGAAACAAACCGCCTCCCCTTCAGCCCCAGCGCGCGCCGTTCGTCCAATCCTGTGGATATAGTCCTCTGGTGCCTGAGGAAGATCGTAGTTAATAACATGTTCGATGTGAGGAATATCGAGTCCACGCGCGGCAACGTCTGTTGCAACAAGAATACGATATTTTTGTTTGCGGAACGCTTGGATAACACGCTCCCGCTTGCTGTGACGAAGATCCCCATGAAGGGCATCACTTTCATAGCTTGCTTCTTTCAATTTTTTTGCCATGCGCTCGGCATTGATTTTTGTTTTAACAAAGACAATGATTGATCCTTTTCGATCATCGAGCTCATTTAGAAGACGGGGGTACTTTTCCGCTTCAGACAGTTGAACGACCTGCTGTTTGATATTTTCCGCAGGATTGGTTGTCGATCCTATCGATATACGCTCAGGATTTTTAAGGTAAGATTCTGCTAATTTTACAATGCTCTTTGGAAGCGTTGCAGAGAAAAGAAGGGTTTGCAAGTTTTGCGGCAAGTGCTTCTTAATTTCAGCAATCTGAATTGAAAAACCCATATCCAGCATTCGATCCATTTCATCGAGAACCAAAAATTTAACCTCTGATAAACTCAAAGATTTTCTTTTAAGATGGTCATTAATACGACCAGGTGTCCCGACAAATAATCTTGGGCTACGTTTTAATTGATGAAGTTGATTTTGCATCGACTCCCCCCCAATCAAAAGAGCCGTTTTAACAGGCGATCCCTTCCACAACATGGACTGGAGCGCTTTCATGACTTGCGTTGCAAGCTCCCGCGTGGGGGCAACAATAAGGGCAGCAGCCGTTGGGTTTTCTATAAGTTTTGCAAGCAAAGGAATGCCAAAGGCCCCTGTTTTGCCTGTTCCTGTTTGTGCTGATCCTAAAATATCTTTTCCTTCTAAGACCAAAGGAATTGTCGCCTGTTGAATAGGCGTCGGTGTTTTAAAGTTAAGTTGGTCCAATGACTGGACAAGGGCTTTTGGCAGCCCAAAGCTATGAAAGTTTTGCATCAAATATCCTAAATATACTATTAATCATTTTTAAGTATTCTATAGGCACCCTAGCTGAAGATTCGGGCAGACACGCTTTGGTTTAAGGCGCATTACATAAAAATGATAAATGGTGTGTTACAAACAATACTCTAGTTCGTAAAGTTGGACTTTGAAAACAAACGCCAATAGCCGTTAGAGTATTAAACCTAGAATGAATATAGGGAGAGTTGTTTGTAAAATCAATGGGCGCTCCTAAACTTTTTGACTTTCCTCAAAAATACAGATAGAAAATTATATGGTTTTCTAATAAAGAGCACTAAAAAATGGGTCAATTTCTTTATCAATATCGATACTTTATCTTCCTTTTAATTGCAGGAAGTCACCTCTTATTTGGATGGCCGGGGATTTTAAACCCAGACAGCACAGGACAGTATCAAGAGGCTATTCGTGGTCTTTATACGGATCATCATCCCCCTATGATGGCTTTTTTGTGGCGCTATTTAGATATGATTCACCAGGGTCCTGGTCTTATGTTTACGTTTCATATGCTTTTGCTCTATAGCTCTATGTGGATCCTACTCAAAAGTTCAGAGCAACTGATTTCTTTTAGAGAGCATCCTTTTTTTCTTTTAGGAATATTTTCTATACCTCTTATTCCTCAAGTTTTTCTTTATTCGTTAGAAATTGTGAAAGATCTTTCATTTTCATTTTCATTTTTGATGACTGCATCCATATTAACTTATTTCACTCTCAACAAGAAAAGCTTATCCTGGTTTGCCCTAATTGCGATGACTTTTTTCTTAATCTATGGAATTGGCGTTAAATATCAGGCTCAATTTTGTGCTCCTGTTCTTTTGATATGGATGGGATTATTATGGCAAAGAGATCAATCCAAAGTCAGAGCATGGGCTCAAGTTTTTTTAATAGCTCTTGTTGTCTATGGGGGTGCCAAAGGCATTCATAAGACACTTGTTCCAGAAAGCCGTACAAGCCATTCATGGGAATGGGTTAAGCTGTTTGACCTTGCATCAATCTCCATTTCAACAAATCATGATTTGATTCCAAATTGCAACAAAACAAGAACCTATACATTTGAAAAGCTCAAGGAGCGCTTTGAATATAATAGGGTGGACCCTTATATTTATAGTGACGATAATATTTTCCAACATGCTCCCTCAGAAGAGTTCCGAAATCACCTATGGAACACATGGGCAAAAGAAGTACTGAAACATCCCTTATCCTATCTAATACACCGAACGAGGAATATTTGTTATGCTTTTTTGAGCCGCCTATCCTTTGATAAGCTTCAATTATTCATAGAGAAAACTTTCCATATTTCCTTTGCAGAACACCCTATAATAAAGATCATTGCTGGCACTTTGGGCTTTATTTTTTTAAGCCAAATCTTATTGCTTGTATCTGCCTGCTTTTATTTCTATTTAGGTCTTCGTTATTGCAGAAAATCACCTTTTGCCCAAGTGTTATTAGGGCTTAATTCTCTTGGACTTCTCATGATTGGACTAATATTTTTCCTCTCAATGGCTGGAACGCCTCGATATACCTATATTATGCCCCTAATGGTCCAGGCTTCTCATATATTCGCTCTTGGGCTTTATCTAGACCTAAAAAAGGGAAAGGCACTAGGAAAGAGCAGAAATTAGAACTGTTTCTTTCCTCCTTGCACAGGGGTTTCAAAGACGGTATAGTACACCATACAAATGCAAGAAACCGACAAGAGTAAAAGAGTATTTTCATGAAGTTTTCTATTGATCGATCGACCCTATTAAAGGCCCTCAGTCACACACAAACGATTGTTGAACGAAAGGGTGTTACGCCAATTCTTTCGAATATTTTGTTAAGTGCCGACGATCATCGACTCAGTATTTCAGCCACAGATCTAGATTTATCTTTGGTTGAAACAATTCCAGCCCATGTGGAAGAAAAAGGCACAACAACGGTTTCTGCCCACCTCATGCATGATATTATTAGAAAATTTCCCGAGGGTTCTTCTGTTGAAATCAGCGAAAAGCCTGATACAAATTTTTTAAGCTTAAAAAGTGGTAAAGCCAAGTTTTCTTTGCCAACGCTTGATGCAAAAGATTTTACAACCATAAAAACTTCCGGGCTTCCCAATACTTTTGTCATTCACAGCAAAGACCTAAGCCATTTAATTAGCGCAACGCGTTCGTCTATGTGCATTGAAGAGGTAAGGTATTATTTAAATGGTATTTATCTTCATACAAAAGAAGTAGATCAACGCCCAGTACTTCGTGCCGTTGCAACAGATGGCCATCGTCTAGCCCTTGCAGAGGTTGATCAGCCTCAAGGGGCCCATGGAATGCCTGACGTTATTATCCCAAGAAAAACCATTGTAGAGGTTGCAAAGATTCTAGAGGAAATCCAAGGAGAGGTTCAAGTATCCCTTTCCCTCACTCAGATCATTTTTAATTTTGGCAAAGCTCTTATTGCATCCAGATTAGTGGATGGGTCGTTCCCAGATTATGAAAGAGTCATTCCTGCTAATAATGATTCTTCTCTCACCGTAAGCCGCAAGCATCTTTGTGATGCTGTGGATCGTGTTTCAACGATTGCGTCTGAAAAAACCAAGTGGATTCGTGTTGTCATTGAGCCAAAAACTATCACCATTTCAGCTTCTTCCAATAACCAAAGCATGGGAACAGAAGATTGTGAAGTAACCTACGATGGCAAACATCTAAGCACGGGCTTTAATGCGAAATATCTTTTAGAAGTCATCCAACAAATTAAAAGTGAGACCCTTGAACTGAAGCTTTCTGATAACGATACCCCTATTATTATTAGGGGCATCGATGAACAG
>VGCX01000059.1 GCA_016869935.1 Alphaproteobacteria bacterium | reverse complement strand
AAAACGCGCAACTGGTGATACGGTCTATATTTTGGATGAACCGACAACAGGTCTTCATTTTGAAGATGTGCGAAAATTATTAGAAGTCCTCCACCACTTAGTGGATCAAGGCAATACTGTTATAGTCATAGAACACAACTTAGAAGTGATCAAAACAGCTGATTATATCATCGACCTCGGTCCTGAAGGCGGTGAAGGGGGCGGTGAAATCATTGCAACAGGCACGCCTGAAGAAGTTGCCAAAAATCCCAAAAGCTATACAGGACAGTACTTGAAAAAGATTCTTGAAAACTGAATAAAAGAAAACTTTTACGATCGTTTTCGTCGACGCATAAAGAGGTAAATTCCTCCAACAATTAAAATGACCCCCATCGCAAGGTATTTCTTTACTGTATCAAAATGAGCCAAAATAGCTTCCAATCCCATTGCAAAAGAATAGCCGATATAACTGACAGCAATAGCCCAAATAGCCGCTGATATAATAATTAGGGAAAAATATCTTTTGAAATTAATAGACCCTGAACCAACTAATATAGGCGTAATCGTTCGAATGCCGTAAATAAAGCGAAAACTCATGATAAAATAGTGGTCATATTTATGGATTAGGGTGGCAATACGTTGAATTTTCTTTTGCCAACGGAAAGGATGATTCAAAATTTTGGATCCTAAAAAACGCCCAACAAAAAACAAAATAATATCGTGAATTGTTGCTCCCACAAAAGAAATGAGCATTACAAGAGGGAGGGCCATATACCCATGATATGCAACCGCGCCCGCTAAAATAAGAACCATTTCACCTTCTAAAAGGGCTCCTCCAATGACGATTGCATATTTATGGGTCCGAAGCATTTCCATCCAGAAGGCAGGGGTGAAAAGGTTGGAACACCAAACGCCAAGCCCACAAAAAATATCAAGCAACCAATCCATAATACCTTTTATTATTTTTTGTCGTTAAAACCTTTAAGAATCAAGCAACCGCTGCCACCAACCTCCTTTAGTTGATTTTCTAGCAGGCGCCAATTCTTTTGGCGCTTTTTGAACTGTGGCTGAAGATTGATCTTGAGGCTCAGAAGTAGAATTTGATTTTTCTTCTCCTCTTGAAACTTTTACTGCCTTAGGGTTGGAAACCTCCTCTTGATTTTTTTGAGGGGTTTCTTTTGCTTCACTGACAGTATTTGCACCGTCTGCGGCTTGTTGGGCTCGACGCTCTTTTTGACGTTGACGACGCCTTGCAGATCTGCTTTTCTTGACCTCTTCCCCATCAGATGGCCCGTTGGGAGAAACTCCTTCTGATACAGAAGATCCTGATCGTTTAGATTCGCTTTGTTTTTTGTTATTTTCTTGTTGTTTAGATTGAGGTTTTTGATCCTTAGACCCCTTCTGTTTTTTAGAAGATTTTTTGTCTTTGGGTTCTTCTTTTGCGATAGGCTTTGGTTCTTCGACATTGGGTGTATTGCCAAGACCATCAATAACAAGACGCCCCTTATGTTCAATACGAAATCCTGCCGTCAGAAGCTTATTATCCTCTCGTAAATCCAAAATAAGTTTATATTTTTCTTCCAAACGAGAAATATCATGACGCTTTTGACTCAGCAGATAAAATGCAAGATTTGCGGGCATAAAAATCATCAACTCTCGTATAGCCGAATTACTAAGACAGAATTCTTCTAAAACTCTTAGAAGCTGCAAAGCAAAAGACTCTGGAGATCGAACAAAGCCAGCTCCATGGCAAGTGGGACAAGAAACAGTACTTGATTCCATAATGCTCGGGCGAATGCGCTGACGCGACATCTCTAAAAGACCAAACTGACTAATACGCCCTACTTGTACACGGGCTCGATCATGTGTCATCGCCTCCTTAAGGCATCTTTCAACTTGATGATTATTTTTAGGGTCGTGCATATCGATGAAGTCAACAACGATAAGCCCTGCTAAATCTCGAAGACGAATCTGACGAGCAACCTCTGCCGCTGCTTCCATATTCGTATTAAAGGCTGTTTCATCAATATGTCGTTCTCGAATAGCTTTACCAGAGTTCACGTCAATTGCAACAAGAGCCTCTGTTGGATTGATAACAATATATCCCCCCGATTTTAGGGGCACTTGCATCGAATGCATTTGTTCAATCTGTCGTTCAATTTTATATTTGTAAAAAAGTGGATAGTCCGCATCCTTGTACTTTTGGACCTTTTTTGCATGACTTGGGACCATGTCCTTCATGAATTGACGAACTTCTTTATAACCCTCTTCGCCTTCTACAATAATCTCTTCGACATCTCGTAAGTACATGTCCCGCACTGACCGTCGCAAAAGACTTCCTTCTTCATAAATAAGGGCAGGCGCTGTTGCTTGAATTGTTTGTTCTCTAATTTGAGACCAAAGCTTAATAAGATAGCCATAATCTTTTTTAATTTCTATTTTGTTCCGGTCTAACCCTGCGGTTCTGACAATAAGAGAAACACCTTCTGGCAATTCAAGATCCTGAATAAGGTCCTTTAATCTTTTACGATCGGCTACATCTGTAATACGCCTTGAAACGCCACCACCATTTACAGCGTTTGGCATAAGAACACAGTAACGTCCAGCCAAAGATACGTACGTTGTAAGCGCTGCTCCTTTGTTCCCGCGCTCTTCTTTAACGACCTGTACCAAAACAATTTGACGACTATGAATGACTTCTTGAATCTTATACTGACGATAAGGATTTACACGTCCTGTTGGTTTATGGGGTTCCTTTTCAAGAGGTTCTGCTTCTAAAAGAGCATCTATGGTCTCTTGTTCATCAGAGCTTTCAGAAAAATCATCTCCGTCATTAAGATTTAAAACGGGTTCTTCGACTTCTGACTCAAAGGAAGTTTCATCCTCTTGAGGTAATTCTTCTTCAGTTTTTGGGCGATCAGCAACAGGAATACGGAAATAATCAGGATGAATTTCGGTAAAGGCCAAAAACCCGTGCCTGTTTCCTCCATAATCCACAAAAGCTGCCTGAAGTGCAGGCTCTATTCGAACTATTTTTCCTAAGTATACATTCCCTTTAAGGGGTTTTTTTGCTGGATTTTCAAAGTCAAAATCAACCAGTGTTTCATTTTCAACTACAGCAACGCGCACTTCTTCTTTGTGCGTTGCTTCAATAAGCATTCGTTTGGACATGGTATGTCAAACTCCATTTCTAAAAAGATATTTTCATTATTTTGTTTCATTAAGGGCATGTGCACCTTCAAATTTCCATTAAAACACGCGACGCAAAAGGTAATAAAATGCAACGTTGACCATTTGCGCCAGCGCGTATAACATATTTTCTTGTATACAATACATTTAAAGGATAACAGGAACAATCCCTAATTTGTGAAAGATTTATGAAAATATTTTCAAAAGCCCTCACGTCCTTGTTTTTCTGGGGCATTCTTTTTTTTACTCCTTCGGCTGTTTACAGCCATACCATTTTGGGTATCCGAATGGGAGACCATCCGTCTTTTACGCGTCTTGTTTTGGATGTTCAAGAAGCCCCAAGCTTTAAAGTCACCGTGTCAAAAGATTGCAAACAAATCCGTCTTTTTGGACCTCAGTTAAAGTGTCAAAAAAAATTACCTCAGTTGCCAAAAAGACTGGTCAAATCTTTGGGATTTAGTTCCTTTAGAACAGGCGTTGGAGAATTTAAATTTGACATGGCTTTTCCTATCAAGATTATGAAATCTTTCACCTTAAGTCCCTCAAAAGCTACGCCTTATTTTCGCTATATCATAGACATTCAAAAAAATGACTATTGTCCTGAAAAAAAGGCACCTCCTCCCCAAACACTTCTTCCAAAGAAAAAAGTTATCGTGATTGATCCCGGTCACGGAGGAAAAGATTCAGGGGCAAGGGGACGCAAAGGAATTCAAGAGAAAGACGTAACATTAAAAATTGCAACAATCCTTCAAACTGTTCTTGCTAAAAACCCATTATATGACGTAAGGCTGACGCGTCATCACGATGTGTTTTTAAGCCTTCCTCAACGGGTCAATTTTGCAAGAGACGCGAAAGCTGATTTCTTTATTTCACTTCATGCCGATAGCCATCCACGCCCCGATACAAGAGGGCTTTCTGTTTATACTTTATCCAAAGTTGCTTCCGATGCTGAAGCTGAAAAGCTAGCAATCAAAGAAAACAAAGTAGATCTAATCGAGGGCGTAGATCTCAGTGATCATCCTCCAGAGGTTGCCAATATTTTAATTGATCTTATGAAGCGAGAAACGATGAATCTTTCAAGACAAGCGGCTAATTACATGGTTTCAAAACTTCGAAAACGGGTCTTACTCCTTAGAAATACAATTCGTTCTGCCAATTTTGCGGTCCTTAGAACACCAGACCTCCCAGCCATTCTTATTGAAATGGGGTACATCTCTAACAAACAAGATGAAAAGCTTTTGACAACCTATCAACACCAGATCAAGCTGTGTGAAGGCATCAAAGAAGGAGTTGATTCTTATTTTATTGAGCATGATAGATCATGAAGTTTTTACTCAAATTTTTTCTTAAACTCCTTAGCGCCATTCTAATTCTTGGGGTTTTAGGCGCTACATCTGTCATTGGTCTTTTTTGGTATTTTGGGAAAGATTTGCCCGATTACAATCAATTAGAAAAATACGATCCACCCGTTATCACAAGAATGCATGCAGGAGATGGCACTCTTTTTGCAGAATATGCCCATGAAAAACGCATTTTTATCCCGATCAATGCTATTCCTAAAAAAGTAGTGCAAACATTTTTAGTGGTAGAAGACAAGAATTTTTTCGACCATCCAGGTCTTGATTGGACAGGAATCTTTCGCGCGGCCTTTGTCAACGGCATTAGTTACCTTCAAGGGGGTGGGAAAACGATTGGAGGATCGACTATTACCCAACAAGTCGCCAAAAACTTTCTTTTAACCAACGAAAGAACACTAACTCGTAAAGTCAAAGAAGCCATTTTATCTCTTCGAATTGAGAGGACATTTTCTAAGGAAAAAATTCTAGAACTCTATCTAAACGAAATTTATTTAGGAAATGGGACTTATGGGATTGCAAGCGCCGCGCTTCACTATTTTAATAAGTCTTTAGACGAACTGAGTGATGCGGAATGTGCCTATATTGCAGGCCTTCCGAAAGCGCCAAGCACCTACAATCCAAAAAAGAATTATAAAGCAGCCTTAAAAAGGCGAGATTGGGTTATTCATCGTATGTTTGAAGAAAAAATTCTTACCCAAGAAGAGGCCTTAAAAGCTATTAATACACCCATTGAATTAAAGCTCAGAAAAACAAACGTGGTTGACACAAATTACTTTGCAGAACATATCCGACAAGAAGTTATAAAACTTTATGGAGAGCAGCAGTTTTATCAAGGCGGCCTTTCTGTAAGAACAACGCTGAATTCTCGACTGCAAAAACTTGCTGATAAATCTCTTCGAAATGGTCTTATTCGATACGATAGAAATTTTGGCTGGCGAGGGCCGCTCCAAAAAATTTCTCTTGAGGACTGGTCTAAATCTTTAGAAGATCTAGTCCCTCCTCCAGGTATTAATCCCTGGATCTTGGCAGTTGTTTTAGAGGTGTCTAAAGATCGAGCCCAGATTGGGTTTAAAGAGGGTAAAACTGGCATCATCCCCCTAAACCAAGTCAGGTGGGCCAAGAAACATCTTGTTAATCCTGAGTCAGGGTACCCCTATACGGGGCCTGCCGTTCAAGGAGTGGATGATGTCTTAAACCCAGGGGATGTAATTGTTGTTAGCCCCCTATCAGATACAAAGGATGCCTATGCCCTTGAACAAATTCCAGAAATTAATGGTGCTCTTGTCGCCCTTGATCCCCATACAGGCCGTGTTTTGGCTCTAAACGGAGGGTATCGGTTTCATCACAGTCAATTTAACCGAGCCATTCAAGCCCAGCGCCAATTAGGATCTGCCTTTAAACCAATCGTTTATCTAGCTGCTCTTGAAAAGGGATACACCCCTGCGTCTTTGATCCTAGATGCCCCCTTAGTAATTGATATTGGTCATGGAACCATTTGGAAACCACAAAATATTACAAAGAAATTTTATGGATCTGTAACGCTCAGAGAAGCTCTTGAAAATTCCTATAACCTAGCAATGATCAGGGTCGCTCAGGAAATTGGAATGGGTGTCGTTGCGTCTATTTCCAAAAAACTCGGGCTTTATGATAATCTTTCGTACGAACTAGCCAATGTTTTGGGGGCCCAAAGTACAACCCTTTTAAAACTTGTCACTGCTTATGCCGCAATTGTTAATGGCGGTCAAAAAGTCACACCGATTATGATTGATCGAATTCAGGATAGACAGGGGAAAAATATTTACCAATCTTCAACGAAGACCTGTGATGACTGTTCTAATCAACCCTGGAAAGGACAAGAACCCCCAACGCTCCAAGACACCCGACAACAAATCCTAAACCCTATTCACGCCTACCAAATGGTTTCAATGCTGGAAGGATGTGTCGCGCGAGGAACCGCAAAAAATGCCGCCATCCCAGGATATTCTATTGGAGGAAAAACGGGCACCAGCAATAAATATATGGATACATGGTTTATTGGTTTTTCCCCTGATTTGGTTGTTGGCATTATTGTTGGATTTGATCAACCTAAAAGCCTTGGAAAATGGCAAACTGGAGCCACTGTTGCCGCCCCTATATTTAAAGAATTTATGGAAAAAGCTCTTAAAGGCAAACCCCCTGTTCCTTTCCGCATCCCCTCTGGTGTCAAATTTATGCCTGTTAATCAAAAGACTGGAAAAGCATCCACCCATAAAGATAAAAATTCTATAATGGAAGTCTTTGAAGAAGGTGCCCTAGAAAATGATTCTAAGGAACCCTTTTCAGGCTTGCTTTTAGAAGAAACCAATGGCATTTATTAAGGTGAAAAACTGAAGGGAAAACTATGAAAGCCGATCTTTACACCTTGGTCAAAGAAATACAACAATCCATCCACCTCATCAGGAGGTATCTTTGACTGGGACAACTCAACAGCGCGTCTCAACGAGTTAAACACTTTAGCAGAAGACCCGAATCTTTGGGATAACCCAGAGGGTGCTCAGAAAATTCTTCAAGAAAGAACAGCCCTTAAAGAAAGCTTGGAAACTGTTTTGTCTATGGAAAAAGATCTAGACGATGCACAAGTTCTTTATGAATTAGGGGAATCCGAAAAGGATGAATCAACCTGTCTAGAGTCAGAGTCTCTTTTAAAAGCTCTTGCCTCTAGAACCAATCGCCATCAACTTGATCTTTTATTATCGGGAAGTGCTGATCACGCAGACTGTTTTTTCGAAATTCATGCAGGCGCTGGAGGAACAGAAGCCCAAGACTGGGCATCGATGCTTTCCCGCATGTATCTTCGGTGGGCGGAAGATCATAAGTACACCGTAGAAGGGATCGAAGAAACACCAGGGGAAGAAGCTGGAATTAAATCCCTTACCCTGAAAATATGTGGACCCAAAGCCTACGGATGGCTAAAAACAGAAAGCGGAATTCATCGATTGGTGCGCATATCCCCCTTTGATGCCAACGCAAAACGTCACACAAGTTTTGCATCCATTTGGGTATATCCCGTTGTTGATGAAACGATTGACATCCAAATTGAAGAAAAAGATCTTCGAATCGATACGTATCGTGCCTCAGGCGCCGGTGGGCAGCACGTCAATAAAACAGATAGCGCTGTCAGAATTACCCATATCCCAACCAATATCGTTGTTCAATGCCAGAATGATCGATCTCAACACCGCAACCGTGCCCAAGCCATGAGCATGCTTAAATCTCGTCTTTATGAATTAGAACTTCAAAAACGGGAAGCGGAAGCTCAGGCGCAAGCCTCCAGCAAATCCGAAATTGGGTGGGGTCACCAGATCCGATCTTATGTCCTCCACCCCTACCAAATGGTCAAAGACCTAAGAACAGGCGTTGAAACCGGCAACGCCCAGCGGGTCTTAGATGGGGATATTGACGCATACCTAGAAGCCGCATTGTCTCAAAGGGTGAGTAAGGAGGGGGCGTAAAAAGCTCCCCCCTGTAACAAACTGAAACAATTCTTTATTTTATTTCTTGACAGAATTTTCTTAAATTGTAGGTAAGGAAAGATAAAAGAATTATGTTTCAAAAAACAATTTTACAATCTATTTCATGTGGCGGAATCGGTGTTCATTCAGGGGCTCCGGTGTCTATTACTTTAAGACCTGCTCCAGAAAATTATGGGATTGTTTTTCAACGAACCGATATTTTAAATAAACCTCACCACGAAACGCTCATTGCTGCAAGCTGGAAAAACGTTCAAAAAGGTGACTTTTGCACAAAGTTACAGAATCAGTTTGGCCATAGCGTTTCAACCATTGAGCATTTAATGGCAGCGCTTGCTGGTCATGGAATTACAAATATTTTGATTGAGGTTAGCGGACCAGAACTTCCCATTATGGATGGAAGTGCATCCCCATTCCTCTTTCTTATTGAATGCGCTGGATTTAAGGAACAAAAGTCCCCCCAACGCGTTATTAAAATTCTTAAAGAAGTAACCGTCAAAACGGACTATGGCTTTGCCTCTCTTTCCCCTGCCTCAGGATTTTCAGCAGAAGCGATGATTACGTTTGCTGGCCGGGATGGAATGAAAGCCCAAACGTTTAAGTCAAAAAATCTTCATGATTCTTTTAAGAAAGACTTAGCCC
>VGCX01000058.1 GCA_016869935.1 Alphaproteobacteria bacterium | reverse complement strand
GAAAAGGTTCTTGAAAAAACGACCCAAGACATTACCCTCTACACCCCCGCTCATCCCAAAGTCCTTGCCACATCTTCAGACAAGAAACTAGGCCTTGAATCCCTCCAAGCCGAAATCGCGTCATTGCTGTTGGGGGGGTAAAAAGCGTAGGGGCCCGTATACGGCGATTTAGATGGTTGACTGATACATCTGACAATAGGCCTCTTGACTTTCTTTGGTGGGTTACGTATTATACGTATATATTGTCTTTTTAACTATTAGGAAACTGAAAATGCATATTTCTGCTACAGAACTTAACAAGCGTCCAGGAGCTATGTTGGACAATGCTATGAGAGAACCTGTTATTATTGAAAAATCAGGAAACCCTTCTGTCGTTATGGTATCTTATCAAAGGTACAAAGAGCTAGAAGATGCGTTCTGGGGAGGGATGGCGGAAGCACTAGAAAAAACAGCTAGCTGGGCCTCTCCTGAAGAAAGTTTAAATTTCCTGCAACAAGATTAAGCAATGTACGAAATTATTCTTGAGAAAAGAGCTATTAAATTCATCAAAACTCTTCCTCCAAAACATCAAAGACAACTTAAGGATTATATTTTAAGTTTTCAGCAACAACCAAAACCTCACGACTCACAAACTTTAAAAGGCTATAAGCCCTATATGAGAGGCGACTGTGGAGAGTATCGTATTGTTTATCGTGTAGCAGAAGAAAAACAGGTTGTGTATGTTATTTTGGTTGGAAAAAGGAATGGGGGAGAAATTTACCAGAGGCTTAATACCAAATCCCCTTTTTAACGCTCCCGTCGTTGACCTACAGGATTCGGGCTCAGTCATGTAGGTTTACTACACTCCTTCACCCTCACCTTTGGTCGCCTAGGGTTCATTTAAAAATGGAACTTGGTATAAGAAGCTTTTGTCTTAATCCTTCTCATGGTTTCATCGCGTTTAGATCGACATAGGAAAAAACCCTAAGATCCCCCCACACTCCTCACACCACTGCACCTAAGAACCCGTATGCGGTGATTCAGATGGGTGATCTGGTTTTAAAAAGCCCCGGCTACGCCTTCTTAAGGTCAGCGGCATCCTCTGCTTGAATCGCTCGATATTTATGGCCGACATATCGCACAGCCATGAACGATAAAAGGCTTACAATAATAATGGTGATACTTGGAAGGTACAGTCCCAAGCTTGGTAAATGAATGGGAAAGTTTGGCATATCAATATTATGCATAACTTCGACCAAGTAAACCTGAATCCAGGGCATAGCACCACCCCCAATTCCCATCCCGACACAGTAGTTAAAGGCAACACCACTGTAACGGTCTTTGACAGGGAATAGCTTTTGAATGAAGGCATGTTCTGGTCCTGCGATACTTGCAACCATGATTCCCATTAAAGCCTCGGCGATATAGGTGGTTGTAAGACTAGGATACTGAAAGAGGTAAAACAAAGGAATCGCCGCAAAGGCAATAAATAGACAGGCGCGCTTCATATAAAGCTGTCCTCCGGTTCTGTCCATAATATACCCCATCAACGGGGAGCAAAAGATATAAACAATAATCCCAAAGTTTGTCAACTTTAGAACCTCTGTTTCTGAATATCCAAACCAACGTACTAGATAAATATTGAGGAATTTATAAAGCGTATAGGCAAGGATCCCATTCAAAGTTCCCGTGATAATTGTTGTAATAGAAGACGGCCAATGCTTCGTAATGGCTTCAATTAAAGGGGATTTGTTGATCCGTTTGTTTTTCATCAGTTTTTCAAATTCAGGGCTTTCGGCCGTATTAAGACGAATATAGAGACCAACCAAACTGACTAAAGCGCCTGCCATAAAGGCAACGCGCCATCCAACAGAGGGCATATCCGGTTGTTTCAGCATAATACCAACGGAATTTGCAAGCAGCGCGCCACCAACGCTGGATGCGGTAATAAGGGCACCAAAAAGACCAGGATATTTTTTGCCAAGATGTTCAAGGGCAAAAATAGCAGAGCCATTGTATTCGCCTCCTGTGCATAGTCCCTGCATAATCCGGCAAAGAATTAAAAGAACAGAAGAGGTTAATCCCCAGGAAGCATAGCTTGGAAGAATGCCAATGATTAGGGTTGGGATTCCCATCAAGGAAATAGATAAAATTAGGGCAAGGCGTCTGCCATAATTATCCCCAATATATCCAAAAATTGTGGCCCCAAAAGGACGGGCAATGAAGGCAGCGAACAAGCCGATAGACCCAAAAAGAATAGACTGCATTTCATTATGCGTTGGGAAGAATTCCTGGCCAATTTCCTGCATAAACACAGCATAGAGCATAAAGTTGTAGAACTCTAAGGACGTTCCTATCACGCTTGAAAATAAAATCCTGACTCGACTTTGTTTCACAACAATAGTTCTCCTAATAATATATAGTTTGATATTTCTTGTTGAGGTTGGTTATACAACACCCCCTTTTATTTGTCTAGTTTTTGAATAACTTCTCCAGAAAGGAATCACTTCAAAGGATTGGTTCATTCGTTCTCTAGGGCACGGGTGCCTTTTTCCAGAGGCTCTAGAGGCTCTAGTTCCTTGGTATTAGAGGTGGCCCCAAGTTCTTGAAATTTGCGCGCGGTGACAAAAACCCGTCGTTCCATGGTACCAACGGCTTGGTTATAGGCCCCAACGGCACTATCAAGATGCTTTCCGATTTTCGATACATGCTGACCCATGTCCGCTAAGCGCTTGTAAAGTTCTTGCCCAAGGGCGCTGATTTCCTTTGCATTGCTGGCAATTTGTTCTTGTCTCCATCCATAAGAGACTGCGCGCAGCAGGGCAATAAGTGTTGTGGGCGTTGCCAAAATGACCCTTTGTTCTGCCCCTAATTCAATCAGGGAGGGATCTTGTTCTAAAGCGGCGCTAAAGAACGTTTCACCGGGCAAAAACATCACAACAAATTCAGGCGTTGGATCAAACTTAGCCCAATATGATTTTGCACTTAAGGCTAAAATGTGGGATCGAACATGTTTTGCATGGAGAGCGAGCTTTTGATTTTTTTGGTGGATATCTTTGGCGTCTAAGGCTTCTAAATAAGAGATTAGGGGTGTTTTAGCGTCAACCACAATATTCTTTTGATTGGGAAGGTGAATGATCATATCAGGACGTAGGCGCCCTTCATCATCGCTTTGGCTTTGCTGTTCTTCAAAATCACAGTGGGCAATCATTCCCGCCATTTCGACAACACGCTTGAGTTGCATTTCGCCCCAGCGTCCTCGGACATGGGGTGTCCTAAGGGCGTTAATCAAATTCTGAGTTTCCGACCTTAAATCTTTTTGCGTTAACAGCAGATCACCAATTTGCTGCTTTAGTCCCTCATACGCCCCTAATCGATTTTTTTCCATTTCTTGAATTTTGGCATCAACCGATCCAAGGGATTCTTTTAAAGGTTTAATTAAGGATTCAATAGCTTGTTGCCGAGACTTTAAGTCCCCTTGGGCCGATTCTTGAAATTTTTCAAGAGAATTTTTCGCCAGCAATAAAAAGGCCTGGTTATTAGATTTTAATGCCTCTGACGATAGGGATTGAAACGTATCCTTCAATTTTTCTTCCGCGCGCAAAAGAAGAGCTTCTTTCTCTTTTGTCAGAGACTTTTCTTTTTCAAAAAGCGTTGAAAGTTCTGTATTTTTTTCTCGAAGGGTCGTAATGACTTGCTCTAGATCTTCAACCTCTTTCATTTGCTGTTGCGTGTAGGATATTCGTTCTAATAGACGGGCGTTTTCAAGCAAGATGCCTTGAGCCTTTCTTTGCCCAAGGACCCAAAGGAGGGCAAAAATCAATGATAAAGCAGCTAAAATTATTATAAAAATCATCATAATGTTGACTATGAAGGATTTTTTAATGAAGGGCAATGCGGTTGAAAAATGAGGGCCTGAAAAATTATACTGCAAATCTTTCACTGATCCTAAGTTTTTATCAATAAAATGACGTATTTTTATGGTGGACTTTTCTTGTATTAACCAAAAAAAATACCTATACTGTCGTCAGTAGCCCACAAAACGGAGTTAAATTGAATGGCAAATCGTCTCGATACTTTTCGTCAAGATCAAGATAATGATGGGCTATTTGACGTAATTTCTAGTGATTTTTTGCATACCATCCGCCTTTCTATTGATAGTCAAAATATTCAAAAACTGAAAGAACACCTTTTGCCCCTAGAAGCACCAGACCTAGGGTTATTATTAGAACAATTAGATTCGGATGAGCGTATAACGGTGATTGACACCATTCGCCCTGACTTTGACTATGACACTTTGCTTTATTTGTCCGAGCACGTCCAATCAGAAATCATTGATTATTTAGGCATTGATCGGCTAGCGAGGCACTTGGCAGAATTAGACAGTGATGACGCCTTTACACTTATTGATGAACTGCCTTCCGAACAACAATCTGAGATTTTGACAAAAATTTCAGCTTCTCAACGGGCAAGCTATGAAAAGATTCTCTCTTACCCCGAAGATAGTGCTGCGCGGTTAATGCAGCAAGAGTTTGTTGCGGTCCCTTCCTTCTGGAAAGTGGGGGATGTTTTAAAATTCATCCAAAAAAGCAAAGGCATGCCAGATGAGTTTTATGAAGTCTATGTCGTCGATCCCAAACATCATGTTGTGGGGGTTATTCCTAATAGTCTGCTTCTGAAGACTAAAACTGAAGGGGCGATTCGCGAGATTATGAAGACAGATTTTAAGTCTATCTCAGCTAACCTTGACCAAGAAGAAGTTGCATACCTCTTTCGGCACTATGACTTGGTGTCTGCTCCTGTTTTAGATGAATCAGGGCGCGTCATTGGTATGATCACCAGCGATGACGTTGTTGATGTCATCGAAGAAGAGGCAGAGAAAGATATCTTGCAAATGGCCAGAGTGAGCGAAACGGACTATAACGCCCCGTTTTATGTGACATCCTATCAACGAATCGGCTGGCTCGTTGTAACGCTTATTAATGCGCTTTTAGGGGCAGTTGTGATTCAACACTACCACACAACAATCGAACAAAAGGGGGCACTGGCAGCCTTGATGACGATTGTTGCAGCTATGGGGGCGTCTAATGGTATGCAAGTGATTGCGGTCACGATGCGTGCAATTTCCACAAGAATCATTCATAGTGGAAATATTTGGAAGCCTATTGGAAAAGAGGCGCTTGTTGGATTAATGAATGCGTTTGTTTTCTCGATCATTTTATCGCTGATTGTTGTCTTTTGGTTTAAAGAACCGGCTCTTGTTTGGATTTTAGTTATTTCCTTTACCTTTAACATGATATGGGCTTCCTTTGGGGGCGTTCTCATGACCTATGCGATTGAAAAAATGGGGTTTGACTCGGCCGTCAGCGCAGGTCCCCTTTTAACAGCGACGACAGACGTCTTAGGCTTTGCCTGCTTCTTAGGTCTTGCAACACTGGTGTTGTAAGAGCTATCTTTCATTATTATACGCCTTCAAAGGAGATGGGGTGATGAGTGCTGTTATAAAAGATATAAATTCACTTTTTTTGAATATTGTCTCAACACTGTCGAGACAATTATCTTGATATTCATTTATCCTTATTTGTGCGACTATAGGTAATTTTTGAAACATATGCAAAAAAAGAGCTTAGACACTATAAAAATTAACTATGAGTTATAAAAAATTTGAATTAAAGGAGATGAGGTGATGAGTTTTGGTATGAATAAAGACCCAATTGTTATTGTAGAGGCCCTTCGGACGCCTATGGGATCGTTTCAATCGTGCTTAAAAGAATTATCAGCGGTCCATTTAGGAACAGCTGTTGTTCGGGCGCTGCTTCATATGACAAACATACCAAAGGAATCAATAAACGACGTTATTTTAGGAAGCGTATTACAAGCAGGGCAGGGACAGGCTCCCGCTCGTCAAGTTGTAGTACGATCTGATTTGCCTTTAACCGTTGGCGCAACGACAATCAACAAAGTATGCGGTTCCGGGATGAAGGCTGTGATGATGGGCGCAAGCCAGATTATGGCGGGCGACGCTAAGGTGATTATTGCAGGCGGCATGGAAAGTATGTCTCAAGCCCCTTTGTTTATCAAACGACCTGGAAAAAAAGAAGAACCCCCAAAAGATCCGACCTATTTAGATCATTTATTTCATGATGGCCTTCATGATGCCTATCAAAAAGGGACGCCCATGGGAATTTTTGCAGAAGCAACTGCGACGAAGTATGGTTTTTCCAGAGAAGATCAAGATGCCTTTGCCATAAATTCAGTCCAAAAAGCCCAGGCTGCTCTAAAAGAAGGCTATTTTGAACGAGAAATCGTCCCCTTGGTTTTAAAAATAGAGAATGAAACCCAAACGATCGATACGGATGAACCCATTCAGCGGGCAAAAATAGAAAAAATCCCACAGTTGCGCCCCGCCTTCAAGGAAGATGGCACGATCACAGCCGCAAGCTCAAGCGCTATTACCGACGGGGCGTCGGTTTTGATGATGATGCAGGAATCAACAGCCAGAGCCCATGGGTTAACGCCGCGAGCAAAAATTGTTGGGTATACGTCCTTTGGTCTAGAACCGGAGTGGTTCACCCTTGCCCCCATTCACGCCATCCAGACATTGTTGAAAAAAGTGGGTTGGAAAACTGATGATGTGGACCTTTATGAAATTAACGAAGCGTTCGCCGTTGTTGCCATGGCGGCTCAAAAAGATCTCGGGATCAAAGACCATAAACTCAATATTCATGGTGGGGCTTGTGCGTTGGGTCATCCGATTGGCGCTTCCGGTGCACGCCTTTTGACGACCTTAATTAATGCCTTAGAAATTCACAATTTAAACCGTGGGGTTGCAAGCCTTTGCATCGGCGGGGGTGAAGCTGTTGCCATGGCAATTGAGAGGGTTTGTTGAGAGTGAGCGCCAGTCACCCGAAGCTCGCAGAGCGTATATAATTATTAGATCAGTCCGCTTTCGCCCCGTTGGGGCTACAGCGAGACATCCACTTCTCATCCCCCTACGCTAAAGCTTCTGGATACAGGCTCCTAGCCCTAACGGCTTTCAGTTGGCTTGCCACGGATGCCCGACCTGTCTAACGAAGCTTTAGCGTAGTTAGAAGGGCGCATAACTGTTATCTAATAAAGTTGGAAGGAAATAAAAGGGAATTCTCTAGCAGCCCCCCTACGCCAAGGCTTCGGGCGGCATCTCCCTACGCCAAGGCTTCGGGAGACAGGCTCCTAGCCCTAACGGCCTTCAGGTGGCTTGCCACGGATGCCCGACCTGTCTAGCGAAGCTTTAGCGTAGTTAGAAGTACGCATAACTGTTATCTAATAAAGGGGGAAGGAAATAAAAATAGGAATTCTTTAGCAGCCACCCTACGCCAAGGCTTCGGGCGACATCTCCCTACGCCAAGGCTTCGGGAGACAGGCTCCTAGCCCTAACGGCTTTCAGGTGGCTTGCCACCCGAAGCCCGAAGGGCGTAGGGTGGTGCGGTCGAGAAGACTCGAACTTCCACAGGGTTGCCCCCACAGCGACCTCAACGCTGCGCGTCTACCAATTCCGCCACGACCGCAAGAAACATGAGGAATGAATACCAAGAAACAAGGTTGAAATCAAGAAAATCTTGAAAGTTTTTCTTTTCCGATTGACGATCGATTCATTTTTTTCCATACTGATAATAATAAAACATAAACAACAAACAGGGATAACGATGAAAATAAAAGGTTTTTCCATCGCACTTGCAACGGTCGTCGGCCTTTCTAGTACTAGCGCTGAGGCTTGGAGTCCGTTTAAAAGGAATCAAAATTCCGACACGGCACAGCATACAGAAAGACAAGGAATCCTAAGTCGCGGTGCCCGCTATATTAAACAACGTGTTGCTTTTTCTTGTGATTCAACAAATGCGGGAAAAATTGATGGCTTTCGTCGATGTCTTGAAAGTTTCTTAGGATCAAGCGTATTTATAGACAAAACTTCAACTGTTTTAGCTATGGATAGCAGTGGAAAACCGATCTCAGCAACTGTCAATCGTACAGAGTATAAGCAAGACTGGTTCCGTCGTTGGTATCTTTTAAATATGGAAACAGAGGGGTTATTAAATGCTTTGCTAAAAACAGAGCAAACACTTACAGAAGCAGAGCAGGCTTTTCAACAAGCGGGTGGAGAGCTTGACACCTTACGAACCGAAATACAAAATCAAGAGCAGGAGCTAAATAGCCTCTGGGAACAGGCTGCAACTTCCCCTAAAGCTTTAAGCGGATTGCAAAACCCAATAGTACTTCCATCTACTGGAAATCCAAAGCTTGATGTTCTTCAGCAAAAAGTTGTTGCGATAGATAGTGTTCTTGTTAATCTTCAAAACCAATTACAGACGGCATGGCAAAGTTTTTATGCCTTAAACCAAGAAATCGCTCAAGCTAGTGGGCAGTCTCCACAATTTACTGATACTGGTGGCAGTACACCTTTAACTGAAGTTCCCTTGCCAGATGCTTTAAATCCTGTTTTTACGGTTACTCGGAATATCCCAAATAGCCCTTTACTAGATGCAAAATTTGCAGCTTCTCTTGAGCAGTTTGCAACTAAAAATTTGAATGTGATGAAAAACTTTTGTAATAACTTCTTTAATACAAGAATTGACTCTAGTAATGCAGCTTCTGGCGGTGGTTATGAAGCTGATTATGTACGCCTTTCAGATACAGGGAGCATTACACTTGCCATGGTTCAACAATACCAAACTAATAAATTGGCAAAAATATCAATGCAATGTTCAGAAGCTTCTATGACAGGTCTTACGTGGCG
>VGCX01000057.1 GCA_016869935.1 Alphaproteobacteria bacterium | reverse complement strand
AGAATCATCCCTAGGTAAGGGAGGGGAAGTTCGTCAAAAGAAAGGCCGCTTGCGACAATGGTCGACGCTATTAAAATTTGGGTCAAAAATTTATGCCGAAGGGGAAGGCTTTTAATATCATCCCGAAAAGATACAAGAATCAAACCAAGGGCAGCAGTCCCTAAAATGGTCATTTTCCACTGAGGGATATGAGACAAAAATCCCTGGGATAAAAATACCCCCATGCAAAGGAAGAACCCTGCGATAATACCAAACCCACCCCCTCGTGGGGTGATCGTCGTATGAGAGGACCGGTGACTTGGGGTATCATGAATATTGACCCAAATCATAATTCGTGTGATCAAAAGAGCCACCAAAAAAGTGACAATCCCCGTTATGATAATGGTTGGAGTAAAAAAGTTTCTTAAGGTTTCTAGAAACAGCCTCATGCCTCGTTCCCCATTTTATAAATTATTTCCCATATCTCGTTTTCAACGGGCATGACTGAAAGTCTAGATTGACGAATAAGCAAAAGATTGTGAAGGGCTGGTGTTGCTTTTATTCTCGCAAGGGATACGGGTGTTTTAAAGGGCGTAATGGCTTCTACATCAACAGCCCCAAAACGTCCTGTCTCATCCGTTGGATCAGGATAAAATTCTCTGATAACTTTAATGACCCCAACAATTTCTTTGCCGATGTTGGAGTGATAGAAGAACCCCAGATCACCCTTTTTCATTTGGTTCATAAACTTTTGCGCTTGAAAATTTCGAACGCCATCCCAGCACGTTGTTTTTTTCTGCTGCATTTGATCCCATGACCAGGTAGAAGGTTCTGATTTTAAAAGCCAATAATTGTTTTTCATGGATGATACTCTACAGATTTAAAGAGGCGCTGAGAAGGGGGAAAGGAAAGGCAAAACAGTTTTTTTGAAGAAGTAATTTTATGACATGGCAAATTTGATCAAGGCAGCATAATCATGCTGATCGGCTTCGCGCAGAGCTTGAATATAAAGCTTTCGTATAGGAGTTGTCTCGTAAAGATTTCCAATTTTCATTTGTTTTTGGCCCCAGCTAAAACGTGGAAAATTGTTTTGCATAAGCAGTAAATCTGCCATTAGTCGCGCATGACGACCATTGCCATTTGGAAAAGGGTGTATCCAAACAAGCCTATGGTGGAATCGAACAGCGATTTCTAAGGTATCATAAGATTGGTGTTCGATTTGATAACGCACATCATCACATAGGCGTCTAATTTCTGTGGGTATGAAGTGCCAATCAATTCCGATGTTTTTTCCGGTTTGTCTATAAATTCCCGCCCATTTCCATGTTTGATCAAACATTTTGTAGTGTAGAGTTTGAACGAACTGATCTGTTAGAATTTCTCTCTGCCGTAAAGCCCATTGCTCCCCTAATAGGATATTATTTTGCTCCCATAGATTCAATTCGCTTTGTAGCGTGATATGAGGCGGGATTAATTCTTGTAGCTCCTCATGTGCTAGGGGTGTTGCGCCCTCTGGATAGATAAATTTCACAGAATCTCCCATAGCTTTTTGTGATTCCCCTGGAGGAGTTCTTGAACCAACATGGTTTCATTCTGTTTCTTCTGCTCAGGGGTGAGTCCTTGCTGTTCAAGATCCATAGAGTGCTCAATAGATTTCATTTGTGCCTTAATAACTTTTTTTGCTTGAGTTTCTAAAATCTCATCAATCGTTTTTTCTGGCACAAAAGCATAGACAAAACGACAATTCAAGGCCTTAGCCAAGTGCTGTAAACTTTTAAGACTGATGGTTTCCTCTCTCTCTCTCTTTTCAAAAGAGATGATGTTTGATTGTTTGCAATTCATGCGGGCTGCTAGTTGATAGCTAGACATGCCTAAAACGCTTCGCATCACTTTGATCCATCCATTTTTTGGGCGAGGTTTTTCAAGAGCCCCGATCAAAAGATTGCTATAGTTCTGAATTTGTTCTTTCATGGCACGTTGAAGAAATTTATGGTTCATTTTAATACTCTATAAATTATCATTATCTACTTATATAATAACTTATAAGTTATTAAAATCAAGAAAATTAATACATTAAAAAGTATTAAAAATCCTAAGGCTCTTAAAAATTTATAAAAGTGGCCCCGTATCTTTTATTTATAGAGGGCCAAATTTATGTTGAAAAATTAAAAGTGGCCCCGTATCTTTTATTTATAAGGGGCCAAATTTATGTTGAAAAATTAAAAGTGGCCCCGTATCATAAGTATAAAAAGGGACGATTTTATGATTATTGGACGTAAAAAGGAAACAGAAATCTTAAAAAAAGCCTTTCACAAAAAGGGGGCGGAGCTCATAGCTCTTTATGGGAGAAGGCGTGTGGGCAAGACTTTTCTTGTGCGCCAGCTTTTTGGAAAAGAGCCATATTATTTTGAACTGACGGGAATTAAGGATGCTTCCTTAAAAGTTCAGTTGGAGAATTTTGCAAAAATATTTGAGAGCAAATTCTTTGGCGGCGTTAATGCTGTACACCCTAGAGACTGGCTTTCTGCGTTTGCATTATTAACGACTCAAATCCAAAAAATAAATTCTTCTCATAAAATAGTTTTATTTTTTGATGAATTGCCTTGGTTAGCCTCTAATAAGTCTGGGTTTATGCAAGCCTTGGATTATTATTGGAATCGGCATTGGTCTGAATTTTTAAACCTAACAGTTATTGTTTGTGGTTCTGGCGCTTCTTGGATGCTTGATAAATTAATTAATGCCAAGGGAGGGCTTCATAATCGGCTTACCAATAGAATTCTTTTAGAGCCGTTTACTTTAAAGGAAACGCAGGACTTTTTATCCTCTAAAGGATTTCAGGTTCACAAAAATTTCAAACTTGTGTTGGATTATTATATGGTTTTAGGGGGGATCCCTTACTATTTGAATATGCTTGAATCACGGCATGGATCCACGTTAAATATTGAAACTTTATGTTTTAAAAAAACTGGTCTTTTGGTGGATGAATTCCCAAAGCTTTTCAGCTCTCTCTTTAAGCAAAGTGAAGTCAATCTTGCTATTATCAGACTTATTGCAAAGCATCATTATGGAATGAGTCGTGAAGCGCTTTTACATGAGCTAAAAATTTCATCAGGTGGTCGGATTAATAAACGACTGCAAGAATTAGAATCTACTGGGTTTATTCAAAGCTTTATTCCCTTTGATAGTAAGATTGGGACTTATTACAAAGTAATTGATGAATATTCTTTGTTTTATCTGAGTTGGATTGAACCTTCTTTAGTGAAAGGTTTTTTAGGAAATTATTGGTCTAATCAAATAGGAACGCCCAGATATTATGCATGGGCAGGATACGCTTTTGAAAGTGTGTGCTTCAAACACAGAAGAATTATTGCGGATCAATTAGGTATTCAATCAGTCGTTTTAGGGGCCAGTAGTTGGCACAGTAAAAAATCATTGCGAACGACGGGAGCTCAGATTGATTTGTTGTTTGAATGTAAAGATAGGTCTATTTATTTATGTGAAATAAAATTTAAAGAATCAGTTTATGAAATAACAAAGGAAGAAGGGCTTAATCTAAAAAACAAAATACATTCCTTTATGGAGGCTTTTCCTGGGCGAGAAATTTTACTTTCCTTGATTAGTGCATCCGGGCTCAAACGCAATATTTGGTCAGAAGGGTTGATCTCACATGTTGTAACGGCAGAGGATTTGTTGCAATAGTTGATGTAATGGCTCTACCATTCTTGCCAAAGGTTTTATTCTCTTTTAGGGTGTAAAAAAAGGAAATTTTTATGATGGAAACATTTATTCTTTCGTTCGTTCAAGCAGTCACAGAGTTTTTACCCGTCAGTTCAACGGCGCATCTGATTGTGCTGTCACATGTCTTTGATATTGCAGAGATGGGGCGCCTTACAGAGGTTACATTGCATCTTGGAACTCTGGGGGTGGTTTTGGTATATTTTCGCCGTGACATTCAAGAGGGGTTTCAAGGATTAGGGGGGCTTTTCAAAGGGCATATAACACACGGCATGCATCGATGGTTGCGGGTTGCGTGTGCAACAATTCCTGTGGTGATTGCGGGCTACATTGTCCATAAATATTTTGGAAAAGAGTTGCGATCTTTTCAAGTCATGGGGTGGTCCTCTATTGTTTTTGGTACGCTACTTTTTTTTGTTGATAAAAACTCTTATGCTCAAAAAAATATTGAATTGATGACGTATAAAGAAGCCTTTATTATAGGACTGTTTCAAGTAATTGCCTTGATTCCAGGGGCGAGCCGGCTAGGGACAACCTTAATTACAGCACGCTTTTTAGGGTATGATCGCATCAGTGCTGCTCGTTTTTCGTTTCTGCTTTCTCTGCCTGTTGTAATAGGCGCAGCATCGCTCATGCTTATAGATGCCGCTACTGAAGAAGCCCAGTCGATGATGGGGTCGTTGGGTATGCTCTTACTGTCTTTTGTCCTAGGGTACGGTGTCCTAACCGGCTTTATGGCCTGGCTAAGACACCGAACACTTCTTCCTTTTGCGATCTATAGGATCCTTTTTGGGATCTATGTTTTGTGGATGGCTAGCTTTTAACAACGTTGCAGGCGCCGCCTTTGGCTTTAATATCCTTACAGGCCGATAAAGCTTGGGCTTTTGTCGAGAAGTTCCCCGCTTGGACCCGGTAGTAATCCTTCCCTTTGACTTTTGCTTTGATCACATTGAGGGATAGAGATTTCAGGGTCGGATACTTCTTTTTCAAAATTTTGATATGACCTTCTGCGGCTTTTTGGGAACCTAGTGCTGCAAGCTGTAAGCGAAATCCTCCAGAAGCTTTTGCGGGGGCTGGTGTTTTTGCTTCTTTTGCAGGCTCATCTTCTTTGATAACGAGGGGTTCTTTTTCGCTCGCTTCCATTGGCCTTACTTCTTCAACGGCAACTGAAGAGGGTGTTGTTGATAGCTCTTGAGGTGTATCAAACTTTGTTTCAATGGCAGGCTGTTCAGGAACAGGAACTAACGTTTCATTCTCTGGTTTTAGAGAAGGTGTATCAGAAATTAAGTCATAAATCTGTTTATCCTTATGGGGGATCTCTGCGCCTCCTGGATGGTCTGGTTTTGTTTTGAGCGCATCTGTTTCAGCTTTGACATAAGGGACCTCTACGTTCCCTTGGTGTGTATTTGGAAGAAGCGCATGCCAAACAATACTTAAAATGCCAATGACAAGAAGGGCAACAAACAAAATTAACACAGGGCGCGATGTCCACCAAGGCGCTTTTTCATTGTAAGTGTCTAACTTTTTTTCATCCTGATTCCAATAAGAATTATCCATGCTTTAATCCTCTATATTTTTTCCTAGTGTACTTTTAATAACGCGAAAGAACAATAGGCGGTTAAAATTTTTTGTGCTATGGTTTTACCATGACAAACGATCTTTTTTATATTTCTGATGGGGCTGCAGCCCGTATTAAGGCTCTTGCGACCCAAGAACAGCGTCTCCCTGCACTTCGTATTAGCGTTAATAGTGGGGGATGTTATGGGTTGCAATATTCTTTTGATTTAGACGATCAACATCAAGAACAAGATAAGGTATTTAACCATCAAAATGCCCGTGTCGTGATGGATGAGTTGTCGTTGGATTTTTTAAAGGGCTCAACCCTTGACTATGTCGATGACATGATGGGGTCTTTCTTTACAATCAAAAATCCCAATGCCTCTTCTTCTTGTGGGTGTGGTAATTCTTTTAGTGTTTAGGGGCATATGATGAAGATTGCAACCTGGAATATCAATTCAATTCGTGCCCGAATGGAAAGCCTTCTAAGATGGCTCCAAGAGACGGCGCCAGATGTCGTGCTGCTGCAGGAAACAAAGTGTTTAGAAGAACAATTTCCCTATGAGCCGATTGAAGATTTGGGCTATAACATCGCAGTCTTTGGTCAAAAGTCCTACAATGGGGTTGCGATTTTATCCAAAAAACCCATTGAAGATGTGACAAAAGGTCTTCCAGGATTGGAATCAACTGAAGCACGGTATATCGAAGCCGTTATTGGAACGGTGCGTGTGGCTTCTATTTATGTGCCTAATGGCCAAGATATTGGAACCGAAAAATTTGCCCAAAAATTAGCGTTTTTTAAAGCCCTTCAATCCCATATGGCGACGCTTTTGTCTTACGGAGAACAGTGTGTCATGGGGGGGGATTATAATGTGGCGCCAACGGATGCGGATGTCTATGATCCGGAAAAATTTCAAAATAGACTCCTTGCAAGTCCTGAAGAGCGGGCGGGGTTTCAGTCTCTTTTGAATGCTGGCATGGTGGATGCACTGCGTGCCCAATTTCCAGAAGATGGTTCAGCGAATAGATCATTTAAAAATGAGGCTCGGTATTATACGTGGTGGGATTATCGTCAGGGATCCTTTGAAAAAAACCATGGCCTTCGGATTGATCATCTGCTGCTATCGCCACAAGCAAGCGATGCGCTAAAGTCTGTTGGCATTGATCGGGATCCCCGGTCATGGGATAAGCCGTCGGATCATGTGCCTGTCTGGTGTCATCTATAAACTTATACCATTCACCCTTTTTAAGTATCACATCGCAAACCTGCGGGACTCGGACTCATTCACCCCGGATCAAGTCCGGGGCTCCTTCGTCCTCGCCCTTGTTTTACGCGTGCTACTTAAAAATGATAAACGGTACTATAACAAAAAGATAATTATTTAAAAAAAGATTAGGAGTTAGGAAAAAAATCTGCTAAAACAATAACTTCATACGAATATTGAAAGAGAAAGATCAGGCTGATCTTTCTCTTTTCCTTTATTGTGACGAGTTTCGTGGATTATTAAATAAAAGGACGTAATGGGTTTATAACTATCTCTGTGAAAAGGAACAATTCAATCAACAAATAATTTTATGAGGAGGGTAACAGAGAGAGGCAGATCAGGGCTCCTTTTTTTCTGGTTGAATTTTACCCATACAGTGGGTAAAATTTACCCATGACGTACGCTCGTAACATTTTAACAACCTTAAAAGAGTCTTTTCATTGCAACAAAGTTGTCTTGCTAAACGGCGCTCGACAAGTTGGCAAAAGCACGCTTATAAAAGATGTTTTGTCTCAAGAAGTTCCTCTCCATTATGTGACACTGGATGATAAAGAAGATTTATTATCCTTACAAGGAGACCCAAAGACATTCTTAAAACAATTCCAAGGCTCTGTTGTCATTGACGAAGTTCAACGTGCCCCAAATGCCTTTGTAACTATTAAGCGTATAACAGATACAAAAAAAGATTTTGGTCAGTTTCTTTTAACGGGGTCTATGAATGTTTTAATGCTCCCAAAGTTATCAGAATCTTTGGCTGGGCGGATGGTAATTCATACCATGTGGCCTCTTTCCCAGGGTGAAATACGAGGGGTGAAAGAAACGTTTCTTGATTCCTTATTTACAAAAGATTCTTTCGTGTTTTCAGGAGAATTAAGTGATCAGGAATGGGCCTCTATTTTAGTAACAGGAGGATACCCCCATTCTTTAGAAATTAAGCGTTCTACGCAAAGGAATATATGGTTTCGGTCCTATATTGAAACTATTTTACAAAAGGATATTAAAGAATTATCTGATATTGAAAAACTACAAGAAATACCAAATATTTTGTCGATTATTGCATCACGTGTCGGTAATTTTATGAATCTTTCCGACGTTGGGCGTGTTGCAGGCGTTAAAACAACAACAATGCAACGGTATGCATCGCTTCTTAAGGCTGTATTTTTAATGGTGGAAATTCCTGCATGGTTTGTGAATTATGAAAAACGGTTGATTAAGGCGCCAAAGGTCTATTTAAACGACACGGGTCTTTTGTGTCATCTTATGTCCTTGGACGAAGGTGCGTTGATTGAAAATAAGAATGTTGCAGGTCATGTGTTTGAAAACTTTGTTTGTATGGAGCTGATTAAACAAATAAGTTGGTCTGATTCTGTGCCGATAAATTTATACCATTTTAGAACACAGCGAGGAGAAGAAGTCGATTTCGTTTTGGAAGGTCCTGGGGGCAAGATTGTTGGGATTGAAGTAAAGTCAAAGAGGGTTTGTTCTTTATCTGATATCGAAGGCTTGAAAAAATTACAGGATCTTTCAAAAGAAAAATTTCACAGAGGCATAGTCCTTTACAGAGGTGAAAAAACAGTCTTTTTAGATCATAATATTCTTGCAATCCCAGTAACAGCATTATGGAGCAATGGTGGTCGTGGGTAAATATTGCCCACGTCATGGGTAAATATTACCCACGGCATGGGTAAATGCTCTGGGTTTTTGGCCCAAAGAATTATTTGACAGGGATCTTTAGCCTTGCCTATTATTGTTTCATGCAAACCCATGCCCCCCTTCCTTTTCTGTGGTCCGTGATCAGGCCTTATAAATATTACTACCTGGTGATGATGATTGCGCCATTTGCCAATGGTCTTACGCCGGTTATGTATAATTATTCGGTCAAACTCCTGATTGATCTTTTTACAATAGAATCTCAGATTGATTTAGTTCTTGGGTTAAAGCCTATTGGCCTTTTTATAGGATCTCAGGCTTTGCTAGATGTGGCGTGGCGGGCCCATAATTTTGCGCAGCTAAAGTGTATGCCTTACATTTTGCAGAATATGCTGGTCAAAGTTTCCAGTCACACGCTTAACCTTTCTTATTCCTTTTTCCAAGATAATCTTTCAGGGTCCATTGTTGGGCGTGTCAAAGGGATTGGGGATAATTACGTTAAGATGCATCAAGCGCTTGAGCATCAATTAACAAAGCCCCTGTTGATTACCCTATTTTCTGGTATTTCTTTGGCATTAATCAACTTCAATATCTTTCTGGTGGCGGTTGCTTTTATCCTTATCTATTCCCCTCTTGCTTTTTGGTTCTTTAAGAACTTGGCCCAAATGGAACAAGATAAGCAAAACTCCTGGTATCACATTTTTGGTCGTGTCGCGGATAATATTTCCAACATCTTTACCATTTTTTCCTTTGCAACCAAAAGGAAGGAACTACAAAGAATTCATGATTATTATGATACCACCCATAATCCGTTAACCATTCGTTATTATAAATATGATTTGGTCA
>VGCX01000056.1 GCA_016869935.1 Alphaproteobacteria bacterium | reverse complement strand
AAAAACGTCACAAGACGAGACTCTGTCATGCTACTGGATTTTAAAAAATCAAGCGTCACATTTGAGCTAATTGCACAAAGCAGGGAATCCGCTGTCGAAATAATCGCCATCAAAACGGCAATCGCGACAAAACTAATAATTACAGGGGGAAGATTCGCATAAATAACAGTCATGAAGATACTACCATTACAAGTCGCCAAACCCAAATACTTCCCAAGCATTCCAACAAAAACAGGAATACAAGTAGCAAGGACTAAAAAGACGCCCCCGCCTATCATTGCTAAACGAATACTCCGGTCGCTCTCTGCTGCAAAGCAACGTTGTCCCATATCTTGACTAATTAACATAAAACAAAAGGGCATCAAAACCCAACTAGATAAAGGGAGCGCCTGATCGGAGGTTGGAAAAAACGCTGGACTTTGAAGAACAGGGATAAAATGATTTCCCAAATACCCAATCACCAAAGCAAATACAGCAAGAATAAATATAATTTGGAGTTTATCTGTAATCACAACAGCCCGAAGACCCCCAAACGTTGTGTAGCCAATTAAAACGGCCCAAAAACTGATTAAAAACCATGGGGAATCAAATCCCAACGATATAAAAACCTTTCGACAAGAAACACCAATCGCAACCAGAATTAAAAAAAGTGTCACGATAGAAAGAAAGGATGCAATTAAGTGAATCCTTTTTGATTTATAAAGATTTCCCATCACTTCCGCGATTGTCATCGCTCCAAATTTTCGAAGAGCAGGGCCTACCGTAAAAGCCATGATAATAAGGCCAAGAGCAATCCCTAAGGAATAAAAAATCGCCATCCACCCATGGGTATAGGCTGCCTCTGCACTGCCAATGACAGATCCACCCCCCAATTGGGTTGCAAGAATCGTTAGCATAAGCGCTGCTAATTTTAAATTAGATTTACAAGCAAAAAATTCTTCAACCGATGAATCTTCCCCTTGGCCTTTAATCCCAAGCCACAAGGACCCCAAGCACAGTATTGCTGCCAAAATCCAAAAAACCATCATATTCATTTTAAAAAATCCTTAATTTTATTTAACGTTAATTTGTTGTTGAAAAAAAATAAATGATAAATAACACAGCTCACGCTGCGTGATGATGAAAATGATGAAAAAATTGTTGTCTTGTCTTCATAATCCTACCCTACTCCCTTTTGTTTTAGAAAGTCAACGATCTTTATGTCTGTTACTATGCGTTTAATTTTCCCAATTTTCATAACTTGTTGAAGTTTATGATCTAAAAAGATCATTGTATTTTCTATCGTGCTTCCTTCTTTTAACCAAAACCGAAAGGTTGGGACATATGCAAACGAAAGCAGAATCCGTTTGGTATAAAAATTATAATCCGTTGACGTATCCCCTGCTTTATACCAAATACGACTCACAACTTCATAAAGAATTTTTGATTCTACCATAAAATATTTTTTGATCATTGAAGTGTTTACCAAACGCCGCAAAGTTGATTTGTAGGGTTCAAGAACATGAAAGCTTATTTCAATAATTTTACGAATTTTTTCATGTGTCCGAAGGGCTGTTAAATCAACAGAAGAGACCTGATTGATGACTAGATCTACCATAAAGTGTGCAAGAGCGCTTAAAACAAAAGACAAATTATCTTTAAAGGCAAGACGTACAAGACCATAGGGATGGTTTGATTTTTGGGAAGCATCTTCTAGAGCCTCCCATCCAAAATCCTTTTCTTTTAGAACTTCTAAAAGAATAGGAATCATTTCTAAGCGTATTTTTTCTAACATCAACAATTTTCCTTTGAAGGGAATAAAAGAATTATGATAAAAAGAAACAAGAAGTCTAGAGGTTTTTAATTTCACACGACAAAGAAAAAGGAAATACCAGTGACCATTCAGAACGACTACTTAAAAGAAATTCAGGAATTAAAAGCCGAAACAACCCCAACCCAACGGGCAACGGTTCCATCCCTTGAAAAAATACTCTATACGCCGATTTCTGTTTTAGATCATGGCTTTATTCGGGTGATCGATTACATGGGCGACGATAGTGCGATTGTTCAAGCAGCCCGGGTTTCCTATGGCAAAGGCACTAAAAAGAAAACCATGGATCGAGGTCTTATTAATTACCTTATGCGCCATCGTCATAGCACCCCCTTTGAAATGTGTGAAATTAAGCTTCACGTGAAACTTCCAATCTTTGTAGCCCGCCAGTGGATTCGTCACCGTACTGCCAACATTAACGAATACTCTGCCCGGTACTCGATTCTAGATAAGGAGTTTTACACACCCCAACCCGATGTCTTGTCGTCTCAATCAACCACAAACAATCAAGGGCGTGGGAGCGTCTTAAAAGGAACTGAAGCAGAGCGTGTTCTGATGCTTTTAAAAAGAGATGCAGAGCAATGTTACGCCTCTTATGAAGAAATGTTGAATGAAAACGAACTGGGCGATCCACGTGATCCATCAAAACAGGGGCTTACTCGTGAACTTGCGCGGATTAATCTTCCGGTTAGTTTTTATACCCAATGGTATTGGAAAATCGATCTTCATAATTTATTTCACTTTATGTCCCTTCGAGGCGATCCCCATGCTCAATATGAAATTCGAGCCTATGTTGATGTGATGCTTGATATTGTCAAAGAATGGGTTCCTTTCGCTTATGAGGCTTTTATGGAGCATAAGGTCCATGGCGCCTATTTTTCCAAAAGCGGTCTCGATGTTATTAAAAGAATGATCAGTGGTGAAACTGTATCCCAAGAAACATCCAACATGAGCGAAAGAGAATGGGGAGAACTGATGGTAAAATTGGGGAAATAGTAATTAGGGGCTTGATAAGCCGTTTCCTTCTTACACTTTTCCTTTGTTTTTGCAGCTATACTGTCAATGCTAAAATGGTTTCCATAAAATCCTTAAAAGATGTTCAGCCTTATGTTGACGAAGCTTTTAAAGATTCTGCCCCAGAAGAAATTCTTATTGCCTTTGATATTGATATGACCCTAACGCAGCCAGATCATCCAGTAACCTATTATCCTCACTTAAAACAGCATATCGATTCTTACAAAGAAATTACTTCTTCCTTAAGTGGGCTAGAAAAGGACTTTCTTTTAACAGCCTTAACACAAAATTTACCTCAACGACTTATTGAAGAGGATACCCCTCTCATCATAAAAAATCTTCAATTAAAAGGGATCAAAACTATCGCTTTTACAGCAGTTCTTGAAAAAATTTTTGACAATAAAAATATAAAACAAATTCGTTTTAAGACCCTTAATTCCTATAATATTTCCTTTGAAGGGTCCTTTGATTTTAAAGAGATTACTTTGAAAGAAATTTCTGCTTATAATCATCATCATCCCTCTTACTATAAAGGTATTTTGTTTTCTAATGGAGAAAATGGTTCTCATAATAAAGGGATAGTTTTAATAGAGTTTTTAAAATATCTGCCAAAACTTCCAAGTACTATTAT
This sequence comes from Alphaproteobacteria bacterium, assembly GCA_016869935.1. Lineage (GTDB taxonomy): Bacteria > Pseudomonadota > Alphaproteobacteria > UBA7879 > VGCX01 > VGCX01. The sequence goes on along the minus strand of VGCX01000056.1, from coordinate 5,662 downwards.
TATAGTCGATGACAAAAAGAGAAACTTACAAGAAATAGAACACGCCCTAAAACATTCTTATCCTCATATAGAATTTATTGGTATTGAATATCAAGGGGCCTTTGATTATGCTCCAAAACCAATTTCAAAAAAAGAATTTGAGGACTTTTGGAATGAGCGTGTAAAACAAACTAGATTTCAATCAATCCATAATTGTTAAATACATTTAAATTTCACTCTTGATTCAAATACAAAAATCATTATCTAATAAGATAAATACCATCGAGGTTTTGCGCAAAATGAACATAATTTCTTAAAGTTGCCCTAAAGGGGTATAACATTTTTTCAAACAAACAACCCTAAACCTTAAGAAATTTATGATGCACAAACCTATCTACCTTAATAATCTGTCTCTTTCTTTCCCCCATAAAACGTGTTTTGAAAACTTTTCAACAGACATTCACTTTGGGGATCGCATTGGTATTATCGGTCAAAATGGGAGTGGAAAATCAACTCTTTTGGATAGGATACGTGGCACTAAAAATCTAATGGAAGGAAGTATAAAATTTTCGAACGATTTAACTCTTGGTTTTGTACCACAACTCATTGAAATTTCAGACTCTTTAAGTGGGGGTGAAGGATTTAATAAATCACTATCTTTTGCCCTAAGTCGTGACCCAAATATTCTTCTTCTTGACGAACCAACAAATCATTTAGACCTTCATAATCGACGAAGCTTAATGCATATGCTCCATCGTTACAAAGGAACTTTAATTATTGTATCTCACGATACAGAACTCCTTCGAACATGTGTTAACAAGTTCTGGCACATTTATAATAAACAAGTCACTGTTTTTTCTGGAAATTATGATGATCTCAGACAAGAAATACTCCTTAAAAAAGATTTAATTTCAAACCAAATATCTACCTTAAATAGACAAAAGAAAGAACTTCACCAAAACCTAATGCGCGAGCAAAAACGCGCCTCCAAAAGCAAAGAGAAGGGGGAGAAAAGCATAGATCGACGCAAATGGCCAACGATTGTCAGTAAAGCAAAGGCAGGACGATCTCAAGAAACCTTTGGGCGAAAAAAGTTAGTGATTAACCAAGAAAGGCAAGGTTTAGTAGAAAAACTCAAAGATTTTCGATTGCCTGAAATCATCACACCTAAATTTTTCATTGAAAATGATAAAATCAGCCACCAATTTCTTATCCAAATAGATAATGGCTGTATAGGATATACCGAAGATTGCGCTCTTATTAGAGATATAAATTTTATGATTTATAACAAAGACCGGACCGCCATTTGTGGGAATAATGGATCAGGTAAATCAACCTTTATTAAGGCTATTTTAGGATGTGATTTTGTTTTTAAATCAGGAAATTGGACTGTTCCAAAAAAAGAAAATATTGGATACCTGGATCAGCATTACAAAAATCTAGATCCTAAAAAATCAGTATTTGAGACACTCTCCTGTCTTATGCCCGATTGGTCTCACGCAGATGTGCGCTCTCATTTGAATGATTTTTTATTTCGAAAAAATGAAGAAGTGAATGTACCAACTGTTACCCTTTCTGGCGGAGAAAAAGCACGATTATCCCTTGCGCAAATTGCAGCAAAACCACCAAAGCTTCTGATTTTAGATGAAATCACCAATAATCTTGATTTGGAAACAAAAGAGCACGTTATCCAAGTCCTAAAATCTTATCCTGGGGCGTTGATTGTTATTTCTCACGAAAGCGATTTTTTGGAAGCGATTGGAATAAAAGAAAAGTATATCCTTACCTAATAGCATGTAGATTTTTTCCCAACCAATTTACTATATATTTTGGATATTCGTAGAACCACTGATCAACACTATACTCTCCCAAATTGGTATCTATACTATCAAAGTATGGGCCTTTTTTAAACAGCCAATTATAAACCGATTTCCAAAATCCCATACCATAATTTGGTATTTTAGCGGCAAAATAAGCATCGTCACTAAAGGCGCTATGCTGAACATCTGGAGACCAAATTGTGCTGTTTGGAATTTTAGTTAGTTGATCGCCAACATCTTCCTGATACTGCTTCATACCACGAATGAACAAAACAGGCTTGGCATCTGGATTAGGGAATACCCCAACACGGCCAAAAACTGCACGCTCTGTTATTTTAGAATCAATATCTATAATTGCTATTATTCTTTTATCAGAAAATCCTTTTATATGAGCGATATTTCCTCCCAAACTATGGCCCATTAAAATAATTTTTTGTTTATCAAAAATTTCTTCTAAATCTCCAAAACAGTTAAAATTTTCTAGAACAAAATTAATATCTTTAAGAGCACCCTCGATAACTTTATCATCATATTGATAGCGATAATCCCTATCCCTTGGGACATTCCAGGCATCCTTAAGGGTTAATGTTATCTTCGTTCCATTAGAAAATTTTACAAAATTAGCAACATAAGGTTGATCCATTGCAATGATGATATACCCATTGGATGTCAATGTTTCGTATAATATTGTCTCTTTTTGTCGTTCTCCCCCACGACCAGGAAGCGCTATGATGACTGGAAACTTTTGATTCTTAAGAATAGGCACCTCTGGTATTGCATACCCCAAAACTTTTGTACCACAAACAACACCATCCTTTAACGTTCCAGGCATATAAGGATGAACATTATTTGTTTTAACGGTTGGATAAAAAACGGTTGCCATCCAATAACGTTTATCATCGCTTCGAAGCTGCGTCCTTGTTGTATCCAAAAGCTCTATATTCGAAACACCAACACCATAAGGCCCTGTTAGATTTGGTAAAGTTACTATATCTGAAAAGGATAAATTATAAATAATTAAAAATACTATAAATAACAATGCGTTCATATTTTCCTCAAAACAAATTCAGTCCGTTCCTCAATGGATCCTTTTGGAACCATAATAATATCAAACCCAAATTCCTTATATATATTCAGGTGAATTTTTTCAAAAACCAACGCTTCTTCATAGCTAATTTTTCTGGCATCTGTATGCTCGATAAACCCTAAATTTTCAAAGAAAAAGACTTTGTTTTGATAAATATCTTCCCTTAAACATCGTTTTATCTCTTCCTTTAAGGCATTACTCTCTTGAAATTTCAGATATTTTTCTAAAGACAATGTACAAAACGGAGATCGATCATAAAATTGTAAATCTCCCATAGTGTTCATCTGCCGCTCTTTTTGCATATGGGTAATTTGATCTATAAACTTAACGCTTTCCCAAGGGCGCTCTACGCCCTTAGCTTGCTGTATGCTAATAACATCTGTTGCCACCTCAGGAATCACCACATACCCTTTTTGCTTTAAGGATTGAAGAACGGAAGTTTTTCCTGATCCAGGGGTTCCTGTGAAAATGAAACGTTTCACTTTTTGCATACAGCCGCTTCTTCAATTAATTTTAATAATTTTTCTTTGGCTTCTTCTTTGGCCCTAGGACCCGCATGCTTGTCTTCCTTTTTATCGTCAACAATATGGTGGGCAAAGATGATTTTCCGATCGCCTTTTTCAATCCACCCGATAAACCAGCCGTGCTTTATTTCAAGTTTTTTTGTTCTGTCCTTATTTAATAAAAATCCGCTCCCTGTTTTACCGTAAAGCTTCCACCCTTCAGAAAGATCTTCAACGTAAACAATGTTTCTTGTCATAGTTTGGGCGTGCAAACTGACTGGTAATTTACTTGAAAGCAACTTTTCCAAAAAGACGATCTGTTCTTGTGGTGATATTTCTAAAGAACTTGAAAGCCAGGCATTTGTTAAGCCATTGCATTGTCCTTTATCACCAGAGAGATCTTGGTTGCCGTAATTAAATTCTTTCACATACTCTTGAAATCTTTTCATACCAAGCTGCGGAGTTAAAACTTGCGAATACCATACACAGCTATTTTTCATCCAACTCGTTGGATTTTGTGGGTCCTTCCAAGATTCTAAGAATGCTTCATATCCAGGCTTAAAGGGCCACTCGGGATGCAGTTCATCTTTTAAAATACCAGTATCATAGCCCATAAGTGCCAAAGGTATTTTAAAACTTGAACAGGGGGCGTAACGTTTAGTGCAAATTCCTTCTCTTTTTAAAACTTTCCCATTTTCTTTGGCAATAAAGCAGTTTTGTGAAGAAAAAGATTGAGAAACACCGATGATCGTTACACATAAAAATAAAATGATTTTTTTCATACTTTATTTCTCTAAAAACTCAATGATTGATTGTTGGACTTCTATTTTGATAGATTCACTTCCTCTATCACATAAATCTATATGCTTAGCGCCTTTTACTTTAATAACTTGAACACCCGAATTAGGAACAACTCCCTCATCAGGTTCTCTATCTATTGATGCAAAGCGCAAAACATTGATCCCATTATCTGTCGGAAAGGGCATGCGCAAACTATCCATCGAGATAACTTTCGAAACCATTTCTGGATGTAGATTTGCAAACATCATTGCTATATCTCCACCATGAGAATGGCCGATTAGAATAACTTTACTTAAATCTAAGTCTACTTTTGTTCTTTTAAGTTCGTTTATAACAAATAAAATATTTTTCACACCTCTCTCCCAAAAAGGCTTTCTTGCTTCAAAAAAATCCCCAACCATTCCAACACCCGAAAGAGGATCGTCACTTCGCAAATCATGCTGTATGCTAATGACACAATACCCTTTATTGACTAAAGCGTTTGCGATAAAAGAATACTCTGTATTTTTAACGGTATATCCATGATTAATAATAACGACCTGAAGCTTTTGTTGTGTAATTGGTTCATAAATTTCTACAGGAATCAGTCTCTTTCTACTTGCATTAAACATCTGAATATTGCGTGACGTTGATGCAAAACTAAAAAAACTAACATTCAAAAATATTAAGCAAACTATCAATCTAAAACTAAACTTTATTTTTTATTTCCTTTTAAATTAATTGTTCCGTATAAAGCTTTCAATCCAAACCCAAAGCATAATTTACAGCAGAGATAGATTGAAGAGTGATGGGATCCACAACGGGTAATATAGAGTTTTCATTATTTACCACTAATGGATATTCTGTACACCCTAACACTACTGCATCCAAGTTTTTATACTTGGTGATTAGGTTAGAAAAATAATCCCGAGATTCCTGGGTGACAACGTTATGCATCAACTCTACGTGGATTTTTTGCATTTTATCTTGTTCATGAGCCGTTGGTATCTCAACCTGAATACCATTATCCTCGAGTATTTTAGAGAAGAAACCATCCTCCATTGTAAACTTCGTGGCAAGTAAAAGAACTTTCTTTTGTTTCTTAGTTTTTAAATGATCAGCAACCAACTGAATAGCGTGCATAACTGGAATATCAGATGCCAGATTTAGCTTTATCATGTCATAATACTTATGAAGGCTATTACAACAAATAACAATACAATCCGGCTTAAGAACAATTAACTCTTGTAATTCTTTTTCTAAAACTTTTGCAACATCATCATGATTTACGCCATAGTTTACCATGATATCATGATAATCTATGCTTTTTAGTAATATCTTTGCACTATGATACCCTCCCAAGCGCTCAGCCACTAACTCGTTGAGCAACCTATAATACTCAATGGTGGAAGACCAGCCAGTTCCACCCAATAAGCCTATTGTTTTCACGAAACCTCACTTTCTGTAAAAAGAATCATATTTTTATGCTCAAT
>VGCX01000055.1 GCA_016869935.1 Alphaproteobacteria bacterium | reverse complement strand
TTTGCACCATATTCAGGAAACTCTTCCAACTTCGATCAAAATGAATTTAGTTTCTGATCAAGCAGCGTTCGTGCGCCAATCGATTAAGAATGTAGAAAAATCTATTTTAGAAGCTGTAATATGCGTGATTGTTGTAATTTTCTTTTTTTTACGCAACTTTTGGGCAACCTTTATTCCCCTTGTTGCTATCCCGCTTTCCCTTGTGGGATCTTTTTTGTTTTTAAAAATATTTGGGTTTTCAATTAATATTCTGACGCTTCTAGCGATGGTTTTAGCGATTGGACTGGTTGTGGACGATGCAATTGTAGTTTTAGAAAACATTCAGCGCTACAAAGACAAGGGACTTGATATAAAAGAAGCAGCGCGAAGGGGTGCAAAAGAAATTAGATTTTCTATTATCGCGATGACCTTTACACTCACAAGTGTGTATGCGCCCTTTGCCTTTATTAGAGGGGCTATTGGAGACCTTTTTATTGAGTTTGCGGTTGCGCTTTCGGGGAGTGTTATTATTTCCGGTTTTGTTGCTTTAAGCCTTTCTCCTTTTTTATGTGCGAAAGTTTTAAAATCGACTAATAAAACCATGGGATCTTTCATTGATCGTTGGCTTGAGACTTTGACGGAAAAATATCGTAGAATTTTATCAGCTTTATGCGAACACTCAAAAGTATCCTGCCTTGTTTTATTGGGGGCTCTAGGATTAATGGTTTGTTTGATGATCACTCTCCCCCGTGAAACGGCACCCAAAGAAGATCGGAGTGCTATCGGGGTTTGGATTCCACCTATTCCAGGAAAAGATATCAATGGAATGGAAGAAAAAATGAATCAGGTTGAAACTGCTGTTGGCCCGATAAAAGACGCGCAGCATGACTTATTTTTTGTAGGAAATTGGGGGGCAAGCTTATGGTTTCCTCTGAAAGATCAAGAAGACAGAGATAGCTCAGCTCAGAAACTTGTAGAAACTATCCGTTCCTCTGTTAAGAAGGTCCCCTCATTGGATGCACTTGTTTGGAGCCATGACTCTGGTCTGCCAGGCTTAGAGGAGAATGAGGGAGGCGGTAATGTATCAATTATTATTTCTACAACAGACTCTTACGCCAAACTTTTTGAATCTGCAGAAAAGCTTCGACAATTATTAGACGCTCAGCCAATATTTGAAAACACAAAGCATGATCTGAAGCTAGATACTCCTGGATATCGGATTGATTTTGATCCTAATATCTTATCAAAACTTGCGATTATGCCAGCGCACATTGCTCAAACCGTGAGTGTCTTTTTTAGCGGAGATCAAACGCTTCCATTTTCTAAAGAAGGGGTTCGTTATTTATTAACAGTTATTGGAAAACAGTCCCCCTGGAATTTAAATGAGCTTTATATTACGAATAAGTTTGGTCATCCCGTATCGTTGGGAACGATTGCAAGTCTTGTTCCAACATCAGATCCTGACAAATTATATCATCACAATCAAATGCGGTCCCTTACCCTGACAACCGATTTAAAAAAGGGAGTTACGCCGGAAAAAGGGATGAAAGTTCTTTGGACACTTGCTAAAGAAACTTTACCTAATACCTATAAATATGAATGGACCGGTTCTATTAAAGCGCTTCTTTCGTCTTCTGGTGCAATGAGTTTGATGTTCATACTATCTATTATTTTTATTTATGCGATTTTAGCGATCCAATTTGAAAGCTTTATTGATCCATTGATTATCCTTGGAACGGTTCCTCTGGGGTGCTTGGGAGGACTTGTTGCTATTTGGGTTACCGGAGGGTCTTTGAATATTTATAGTCAAATAGGCCTTATTACACTGGTCGGATTGATTTCAAAACATGGAATTTTAGTTGTAGAATTCGTTAATCAGCTTCAAAAAGATCGACCTCTAAAAGAAGCGTTGATTGATGCAGCAGCACTTCGGTTGCGGCCTATTCTTATGACGACAGGGGCTATGGTGTTTGGCGCAATTCCTCTTGTGATGTCAACGGGCGCAGGGCATGAACCACAACAGTCTCTGGGTGTGATTCTTGTGGGAGGGCTTAGTGTTGGCACGCTTTTTACATTATTTTTACTGCCAACGGTTTGTCTTTGGACTAAAGGGCGCTTAAAAGTTAAGATTGATTAACGAAGACGATAGGGCACTTTCAATTTGATTCTTTTTGAAAAAACTCTTATTCTGTAAGTAACAATAAAAAATAATAGGGGGACGAGGTATGCGTACGAAAACCATTCTATCATTATTAACCGTTGCTTTTTTAGGGCATGATGCTTGTGCTACAGGATGCGCTTTGAAATATCGAAGCCTTGACGAGGAACGCCTTAAAGAAAAAGTAGAAAGCCATACACCTTTAGAGGTAACAGAATATGCAGCGCTTCAGGGCGCTTTGATCGGTCATGGTTCTAAGAGACTATGGAAAATTATTCCAACGCTTGTAACCCGTGAAAGTACAAGCACAGCTGCGGGCTTTTATACTTTAAAAGATGAATATTTTTCCAAGCACAACGCTGGGGATGCTCTTGATACACTGGAGGTCATCAAACAGCCTTCCAATGGTCAAATTTATTTTCGTAGTATGAAGACAAAAGAAGCATTTCAACACTTAACCTTATCCGCTCTTTACAAGCATGTCCTTTTGGCTCAGGGCTTTAATAGTTTAGAAGATGTATCGCTTCACTATACTGAGTCTCTAGAAGGGTCTATTGTAGGACATATCACTGTTTATCGTAAGTGGCCTTTGTTTTAAGTTTCTCCTGATATATTCTATTAACCCCCTCAATACTGGGGGTTTTTATTATTTAAAATATTTTTTCTTCAGGGGGGTTGTTATTTAAAAATTACTTTCTATTTATATCCTTTAATCAAAAAATAAAGGATATAAATAATGAAGAAAATAGTACTTGGTTTAATTTTACTTTCTACTAACCATTATGCGCATGGAGCACAAGATCCGTACCGTACCCCTCCAAGACCAGTAGGACGGCAACTACAAGTCCCTGGGGCTCCCCAAAGGCTGAATGAAGGAGGTTTGCCTCCTATTTATGGGGGCTTTGGCTTTCGTCGACTTAATTTTGAGGGTGCTGTCGCTGCGGTGCCTCCTGCAGGTGGCGCTACACCTCCAGGTGGTGAACCTAACTAAATTTACAAAACCCAAGAGCTCTCAAGAGAGAGCTCTTTTTCCTTGCATTTCTTTTGACCTTTCCTCTACTATTTATTTTCAATTAATCTAATTTAAAGGAGTAAATTTTATGGCTCTCGAGAGAACCCTATCTATTATCAAACCTGATGCGACACGTCGCAATATCACAGGAAAAATTATTACATGCTTAGAAGAGGCAGGTTTACGGATTATTGCCCAGAAACGGGTGCATTTAACCCCTGAGCAGGCGGGTGACTTTTATGCAGTTCATAAAGAACGACCCTTTTATGGCGATCTCGTTTCTTTTATGTCTTCAGGTCCTGTTGTGGTGCAAGTCTTAGAAGGCGATAATGCTGTTCAGAAATATCGGGACGTAATGGGAGCAACAAACCCAGCCAATGCTCTTCCTGGAACGATACGCGCACAGTTTGCAGAGTCGATTGATGCGAACTCTGTCCATGGTTCGGATTCTTTGGAAAATGCCCATCAAGAAATTCACTTTTTCTTTAAGGACGCTGAAATCGTTGGGTAATTGTCTGTGTTAAAATTTTTGCAACAGCGCTTCTTTTTTCTTTGGGTTTTTTTAGTCTTAATTTCTTTTGAAAATAGAACGGCTGTTGCAAGTTCTTCGTTTTATAGCATTAAAACATCTGTTGACGTGACGGGGTCTTCTGCAGCAGAAGCAAAAGACCAAGCCTTAGAGAAAGGGCGTGAAAACGCGTTCTACAAACTTTTGTCGCGTCTTTCTGTGGTGGAGAATATTCAGGAAAAGCCTGGCTTTTTAAAAGAAGACATTTCAGAGTATATCAAAAGCTTTTCGATTCACCAGGAAGAACGATCTTCAGTTAGATATCGTGCGACCATCGAATTTCATTTTGATGCATATAAAATACAATCAAGGCTCAAGGAAAATAAAATTAAATTTTCTGAACCACGGACAGTGGGCCTTGTCGTTCTCCCTATCCTCATAAAAAATAATCGATTTATTCTTTGGAATGAGGAAGAAAATATTTGGCACGCGCTCTGGGCTTCTTTAGAAGGAGAGGGGGAAAGCATACGGATTCTTTGTCCTCTCGCTGACTTAGAAGACCAAACTTTGGTTCCTATTGCGTCCTTGTCAGATTTAAAAAAAACCATTTTGGTTCAGCTTAAAAATCGTTATAAGGCGGATGATGTCTTGGTTGTTGTTTTATCTCTTGATGGTGAAGAAAATACCCCTTCTCAAAAAGGGTATATTCGTTTTATTCCTTTTGCCTTGCAGGATCATCAAAACACAGAGACGATAGGGCCCTTTGTGGTTGAGAAAAATACGGACTTAATCTCCCATCAACGTCACATTCTGGAACGGCTTGAAGACCTTTGGAAGGAAAGAAGCTCAGCTCAAAAAGAAGAGTACAGCATTATAAAAATTCAATTGTCATTTCAAACCCCTGCAGAATGGAAACAGGCCTTGAAAAAAATCCAAAATTTACCTATGGTGCAATCAACAATGATTCATTCTTTTTCAAAAACAGAGGCCATTTTGTGGACGCACTTTAGAGGTCCTTTCCCTAAGTTGCAAGAAAAATTAGTTTATGAAGGGTTTGTTGTAGAGGGTGATCATAGCTTGATGAAGTTAAGTCGGTAAGTGAGAGATTAGATGAGGCAGCTCCCCAACGCTATTAGTTTTGCACGGCTTCTTTCGATGCCATTGATTGTTTTTTTGTTGCTTTCTCATAGAATGGTTTTTGCTTTTTGGGTATTTGTGATTGCAAGCCTTTCTGATGCAATTGATGGGTATCTTGCCCGGAAATTCAATATCAGCTCGCCTCTTGGCCTTTATCTGGATCCTTTAGCAGACAAAGTCCTTTTAATTGCTGTTTTTTTAGTCCTTGGGTATCAAAAACAAGCTTCTTTGTTTCTTGTGGGTGCTGTAGTGGTGCGGGATATTCTTATTTTCTCTGCGGTTTTTTACCTAAGAAAACGTGTCGGAGAGACGCTGGGTTCCCCCATTCTTATGAGTAAAATTCACACACTGCTTCAAATGACCTTTGTGACGTTTGTTATTGGGGGCAGTGCATTTGAACTGAGTATTCCCCAAGAATTTTTGACGGTCCTTTCTTATAGTATTATGGGAACAACGTTCTTTTCATCCATCGAGTATATTCGGATTGGATGGGCCCTGATGAAAAAATCTTAAGCGTTGGGTCATTGCCTTGGAACAGCTCACTTTTCCTTTAAAAAAAGCGATCACCTATTCTGCGTCTGATTTTGTGGTAACGCCCAGCAATCATTTGGCGCATGCTTATATTGCCTCCTGGCCGGTGTGGCCAACGATTGGCGGTGTCATTGTAGGACCTTCTTGTTCTGGGAAAACTCACCTCAGTCATTTGTGGCAAAAGAAAACGGGTGCTTCCTGGATTTCTCTTGATACGCTTAGAGCTTTTGATTTGGAAAAATTAGAGTCTGGTGTCTTTATTATTGAGGATATAGATCTTTTTTTGCCTGAATATGAGGAGCCTTTGTTTCATTTGTTTAATCATATAAAATCCCAAAAAGGGTCTCTTCTTGTGACAAGCGCAGTTGCCCCAAAATTTTGGAGGATTAGGTTAAAGGATTTGATTTCTAGGCTGTCAAGTCTTCCAGTCTTTGAGATAAAGGATCCAGACGATACACTCTTTTTAGGGATTTTGACGAAAAGCTTTTCAGATCATCAATTGCAGATATCTCCAAAAGTTTTAGAGTTTATTTTAAAGCAGGTCCCCCGCACCTTTGAATCTTTAAAGCATATTCCTCAGCAATTAAGCGACATGTCGCTCCGCAAGCGCTGTAATATTACAATACCCTTTGTTAAAGAAACGCTAGGCCTTTAGCGCCTGTTGATAGTACTTGGCGGCAATGACCATGGTAAAGGCTTGCATCCAAAACCAAAATCCTTCTTTCAAAATAACATACAGAATTGAAATCAAGGGGTTTGCATTTAAAAGGGGTTGCCATCCTTGGTGCATAGTCCATCCTTCAAAATGCATAAGGCCAAAGATCCATAGAAGAATAATTAAAATCCCAAGGCCTAAAATACCCAGGATTCCAACAGGAAGAAGCACGGTAAAAGTTTGAAAATAACTTTTGAAAAGTGCCCACCAGTATTGACGGGATTCTTTCCATGAACTGATAAACCCTGTTGGTCTTTGTAAAGACAGGGCAACAAAAATAAACTCAAACCGTAGACAGATCACAAGAAACGCAAAAACAAACAGAATATACCCAAGGGCATAATTACGTTTGATTCCATCAATAAACAAAAAGTCATCAATCATGAAGGGAACAAGCAAGACTAGGGAATAGAAAAAATAAATACCTTCTTGTTTGCCAAAACGAAAGGGCTCTATCTGATTTTTTTGATGACCCTTCATCACATACTGAAACCATCGAATTCCCCAAAACGCTTCGATTAAGGCTCCCATGCCATCGATCAGTGCTTGATGAACGGGCTTTTCTTGTAAGAATGACATCATGGCAAGACTATTGATGCTAAGGGAAATGAGGAATGGAATCGCTGCCAAACGCACGAGCGCTGAAAAATGATGCAACGTAAATGACCAAGATTCTTGTGTGATAGCGGAAGATTTAAGTAATCCCATTCATTTATGCTCCCATTCTTTTTATTTTATCCAACCATGTTTTGGCGAAAATGTCGAGGCTGATTTAACGCCTCTTGGAATAGCTCTTGCCAATTATGGTATGTATTTAGGAAATGTCGTTATCACAAAACTTGACCGATTGAAATTTATACCTTCAATCGGTCAAGGGTTTTTAAAATAGTCAATAAAAAAAGACTTTGGCACGTCCCTAAAGTTACTCTATATTTAACCTTACGGACATGATGAACCACCTGATGCATTTTATCAGCATGTTATATTTGACTTATGCGCTATTTGTCGGCATAATAAATAATTCGAGATAAACTGATATTGAGCTTACATCATGCCGACAAATTTTAAACCCGTCTACAGTATAACACCTGGTATTGCCAAAAGTTTGATGAGAATTGAGGCGGCGAAGGAAAAGGTCGCGTTACTGCCGGTTAATCCTACAGTGCTCGCCTCGCTGCGTGAGACGGCTAAACTTTATACCACACACTATTCAACTATGATAGAAGGTAATCAGCTTAAACCTGAGGAAATCAAAGAGGTCATTGAGCTTCAAGGACATTTTCCGGGCAGAGAGCGTGATGAGCATGAAGTAAAAGGCTATTATGCTGCTTTGGCTCAACTAGAACAATATGCCTCACAAAATCATCCTGTTACCGAAAAAATCATTCAAACCTTGCATGCTTTGGTGATGAGCGATGGTAGGATACGCATTAAACCAACGCCTTACCGAGATGGACAAAATGTTATCAAAGACAGTGGCACAGGAACGATCGTCTATATGCCTCCGGAAGCAAAAGATGTACCTGGGCTTATGCGCAACTTAGTGTCATGGATCAAAGAAAATGAAGAGATACCATGCCCTATTGTCGCTGGCATTGCGCATTACCAGTTTGCAACAATTCATCCCTATTATGATGGTAATGGGCGAACGAGCAGGTTATTGACAACGCTAATCTTGCACCTTGGTGGGTATGATTTAAAAGGACTGTATTCCCTTGAAGAATATTATGCTAAAAATTTGCTTGGTTATTATCGTGCTATCAGTATCGGTCCATCTCACAATTATTACTTTGGAAGGGCAGAGAGCGATATAACCTCTTGGGTGGAATATTTTACCGAAGGGATGGCTTTTGCTTTTGAAAAAGTTTTTGCACAAATGATTGCAAGTAATGAGAAAGGCGAAAAAGATCATTCGCAAGTTTTGCGCACCTTAGATCCGAAACAGCGCAAAGCCTTGGAATTATTTCAAGGATATGATGTTGTTACAGCCAAGCAAATAGGGGATCTATTTGGCTTCCAGCCTAGAACGAATGCTGCGCTTTGCAAAAAATGGCTTGAAGGTGGCTTTTTAGAAATAGTAGACGCCTCTAACAAAGCCAGAAAATATAAGCTAGCCGCGCCCTACGATGTTATTGTGAAGGAGAGTCTATGGTAACCTTCCAATCTAATATCATCAATATTTATGGCGAGGGAGGCAAAGCCTGGCTAAATGCACTGCCTGAGCTTGTTTCAGCAATATCTTCAAAGCTGGATTTACGTGATTTAAAAGAAGTCACAAATCTTACTTACACCTATATGCTGTCAGGATTTCAGGGCGACAACCCTATCATTTTAAAACTGGGACTTGATAATGAGGCACTAGCTCGAGAAGCTTTTGCGCTTAAGTGCTTTTCTGGATGTGGTGCAGTTAAGGTTCTTGCTGAAGATAATGGCATGTTGCTTCTGGAAAGAGCAGTGCCAGGAACATCTCTCAAATGTTATTTTCCGGATAGGGAGCAGGAATCTATTGAAATTGCTTGTAGAGTTGTGAAAAAGCTTCATCAAGCAAATATTCCTTCCGTCCATAATTTCCCCCATATCAAAAATTGGCTTACGGCATTGGATAAGGATTGGTCTATTACTGATGAACACCTTCAAAAAGCAAGAAAGCTCCGAGATCAGCTGCTACAAACTTCTGAGACGGACGTTTTGCTTCATGGTGATCTCCACCATGATAATATTTTGCAAAATGGTGATGGATGGTTAGTGATCGATCCCAAGGGTGTGATTGGCGAACCAGCCTATGAAGTGGCGGCTTTTATCCGCAATCCAATCCCGGAATTACTGAATCACGCTGACGCCCCAAATATTATTCAGGGTCGTGTCACTCAGTTTGCTGAAGCCCTTGAATTACCATCGCAGCGAATCCTTGATTGGTGCTTTGTGCAAGCGGTGCTGAGCTGGGTGTGGGCGCTAGAAGATGGTTGTGATACCGATTACTTCGAGCGAACAACGAGGATTTGGGACGAATTGCTATGATTAATCTTGCAAAAAATCGACTGTGTTCGCATCTAACGGAGAATAAAAAGGGAGATTTTGGGGTAAAATCGGTG
>VGCX01000054.1 GCA_016869935.1 Alphaproteobacteria bacterium | reverse complement strand
CTTTATAGGAGTGCTGCTGAGCGCTTTCTCTAGGTGAGTAGACCGGTGGATCTTCCCCACCAGTCCCTCGCAAAACGGTGCGTGAACTTCTCAATTCACACCGCTTCCATTAAGGTCTTTGGTGTAGGAACAATATAAAAATTACATAACACCTCCCAAAGCCTTTACTATCAACAGTTTCCAGGCACTAAAAATTTTAGGCTAATTTCACAAATCATTGATTTTACTGACCTTTTTTCTTCTTTTTTTTAACAGTTTTCTGCAAAAGCTTTAAAGCTTTTTATTTCTAGCCGATTTAGCTCGTTCTTTATGTTCAATATCAATGTATTTGTCCGTGATAGCGCTAGAGCTGTGACCAGCATCGTCCCTAACATGTTCTCGTGGGCGGATTTTAACGTCTTCAGAGATGCCTGTATGTCTCAGCCAGTGCACTGTTGCAATTCTCAAACCATTAGCTTCTTCTGTTTTGCCTGATGATTCCAGTTGATCTGCTGCATCATAAAAACATTGCTGCACAATCTCTCTAATGGGTCTCGTGCTGGTTACTGGTTTATTAGGGTTTTTAATATGCCCAATGAGGGGAGTCTTTTCATTGAGGGTTGGAAGAGGGGGCAACTTGAGATACTCTATCCTGTAGTGTTTTAAAGCTTCTAACATGGATTCACTTACTGCAATTTGTCTTGCTTTATTTCCTTTACCAACGGTTTTAAACCACCAGTTTTTCTCTGAATCTTTATAAAAATCTCCCATAGTCGGCGTCCAGCGATCTGTTGCTGCAAGCTCAGAAATCCTTAAGTACATAGCGTAAAGGCAGGAGAGCATAAAAACAGTTCTTTCATAAGATTTATTTTTTATGGCTTTTTCTCTAGTGCATTCTAAAACCATTTCCCATTGGGTATTGGAAAGTCGTCTAATCATGGGGGTAGTGCTTTGTTTTTGAATAAATTTGCTTTTTTGTCGAATCATACTTACGGGATTCATTTGAGAGAGCTCTTCTTGGAGTAGATAGTTGTAGAAACTTCCTAAAACCCCAAAGAGAGCTTTAAGCGTTTCTTGAGAGATCTGGTACTTGTCTTTATCTCTTTCTATGCCTTTTTTATGATCGACTTTGCTTAAGTGAATTTCAAAGGGTTTCCATTCAGGATTTGGGGACTTCTCTCCATTAACAGTCTTAAACCTTGGGACTTTCTTAAAGCCGATCCATCGTTTAGGAGGTTTTTGACAAAATTCAATAAACTCTTCGATGTTTTGACGTTTATGAGAAAGAACCGATTGTCCTTTAATGAACCAGCTCCATTGAATAAAGCGTTCTAAATCCCGTCGATAAGCCACAAAAGTATCAGGAGAACCTCGATAGCTGTAGAGAAACCCTAAAACAGCTTGATAGTCTTTTGCAGGAGAATTTTGTGCCTCAAACTTTGGAATAGAAGTATCACCCAAGCAAAAAGAAAGCCATTGATCAATCAAAACATAAGGTTGATTTGAACTTTGGATAGTTTTGTATTGTTCTATGAATTCTTCCAGTTTTTGAAAAACTGCTCTTGGAGCGTATTTTTTAGTTGACATTGGACCTCTATCTATATTCTCTAATACGTATATTTATCAGCTTTATGCAGTGTTAACAATAAAAATATGGCCAATCAAACTTCTCATATTCTTACGCCTAATGACCTTTTAGATATTTATGAGGTCCCACATTTAAACACCACCGAATGTCATGAACTTTTTACTTTCGATTCAGAAGAATTTACTGTCTTTAAAAGTTTTAAGAACCCAAAAGATTCTATTTATTTTGCCCTATGTCTTGTATTTTTTAAAATGAAAAAAACTTTTGTAGACTTTAAATATCAAGAAATGATGCTGGGAAAAACTCATCTCATCCTTCGGTATTTTCCAGGTCATAAGTTATCCAAAAAGCCACCAGATCAGCAAAGAATCTTTCGTATCAAAAACATGGTTTTAGACCTCTGCCAATACCAACGTCTGACAAAGGATCTCCAAGATGACATTGTGAAATCCTTATCCACAGTGGCTCCATCTCATCCTCGACAACGTCAACTGTGTAAGAAACTTCTTAATATCTTAAATAAAAGGGGAATTGCCATTCCGGGCTACTCAGTCCTACAAAACATAGTAAGTCGCGCATGGAACCAAGAAAACAAACGAGTCATTCAATCTTATTTGCGCTATACCAAAGCCTCAGAGCGTCAATTGGTGCTGTCACTGCTTGAAAAAACAGATGAAAAACATGCCATTATTAGCATCAAAAGCGATATGAAGACCTTTAATACCCATGATTTGTGGGAGGAAATCGAGAAACAGGAAAAACTCCAGCCCATTTTTAATATTGCTGTGGATGTTTTAAAACAACTTAAGCTTCCAGCAACCACCATTACCTACTATGGAGATCTTATCTTCTACTACACGGGTACCAGACTTACCCAGCTTAACCCCAATATGGTTGGGGTTTACCTTTTGTGCTACGTCTATAATCGTTATCAAGTCCTAAACGATAATCTTATTGAGGCTTTTAAAAAGAAGATAGTGATGGTTCAATCAAAAGCCACTGACTATGCAAAAAATGAGGCCTTTAAGCATCTGGAGCTTATTAGAACAATACGCGAACGTGTAAGCCAGGTTTTAATTACAGTCGATACCTATCCAGAGCCTTCTGTTCCTAAAGTTGAGATGTATCGTAGCCTTCCACAGCATGAGTTTTTAACGGCGGCGCACCTTCTGGTTGATGAGAGTTTTGATAAGGAACTATTATTCTGGAAATATATTGATGAAGAGAAAGGATCTATCAAGATCAACCTAAGGCCTTTATTTGAAGCGATTCAATTTGTTGATAGCGAAGATAAAGATTTAAATCTGGCAATTGGTCACTTAAAAGCGCTCATAACCGGAACAGTTGATACGTCCCTACTCTCTTTTATAAGAGGATGGATTGGGAAAGATGCTGAAAAGTATCTCATTCTTAAGGAGGAACTTATTCCCCATCGATTTGAGTTCTTTGTTTATCAAAAGATGCTTCAGCAGATTAAGTCTAATAAATTGTCCCTCAAACACAGCATTAAACACAAAAAGGTTGAAGATGAATTGTATGAACCAAAAAAGTGGCGACGAGAAAAGCGTACAATCCTTAAAAACTTAGATTATCCCAAGCTGCTGATTCCTATTGGAAAGACCTTAGCCACCAAAGAAAAAGATTTGAATAACCTTTATGCGTTGGTTAATCTCGAGTAAGCCCCCCTGGTTACCCAGGGGCACTCCTCTAGGAACGGAGCGGGCTAGTTTCCCAGCACTCCGCTCGAGCCTTCATAAGATTGAACGTGTTTCAATCCGGCAGATTCAGCAGTGTAGAAGAACTTAGAGTTTGCAGCCTTTTCCCTCTGGTTGAAATATTGTTTGAAGAGGGGATTAAAAGGGTTAGCAAGAGCAAGAATTTTCCTGTGGCGTCTGATGGGGGTATTCGTTGCCTTCTTTAAGAATATTGGATGGGTATTTCCATCCTTGTCCTTAACGTTAGCAAAGAACCTCCATTCTGGTGTTTTGTAATATTTATTTACAATCCACCATTTCCCTTTCATTGGGTGCCGTTTATAGCCCCAACGGGTCAGCGCTTGGAATATTGCATCATCTACCAAACTGAAGGTCTTTGATGCAACCGCACTTCTGTAGTAATTAACCCACCCTGATATCTTAGGATTCAGGAGGTAGATTAACGTTTCTGTTGGAAGCGCAATTCCTACTCTGATGAGGCGTTTGATTTCCTTTAGAAACCTTTTAATTCCTTCTTTTGAAGGCTTTATCAAGAGTTTCTGGTTCGGATACTTGCGTATATTAAACCCAAGAAAATCAAATCCCTTGTAGATCGAGGTTATCTTGGTCTTCTCTTCGGAAAGTTCTAGTCCAACAGCTTTCAAGTGTTCCCTCACGATGGGCAGTACCTTTTCCCTTAGCAGTTCTTCACTTGATGCAGTAATGATAAAGTCATCGGCATAAGAGACGTAATTAATTTTCTCTTTGTTCCGCGTTCTTTCACTTTTACTGATCAGCTTCCGTTCTAGCCCTGAAAGGGCCATCAATGCTAAAGTTGTTGAGGCTGCTCCACCTTGCGGGGTTCCGATAGGTGTTGGATAGGCTTTCCCTTTCTCCATGAATCCTGCCTTTAGGAATTTCTTCAGGATAACTTTGTCCATCGGAATATTTTCTAAGAGCCATTCGTGCGAGATTTTGTCGAAGCAAGATTTGATATCGCCTTCTAAGACCCACGTTGCTGATCTCCTTTTGCTTAAGGCTATGAAGCATTGCTCTATGGCATCATGTGTAGACCGTTTTGGTCTGAAGCCATAAGAGTTTGGGTCCGCTCGTTCTTCTGCTATCGGGATAAGGGCCATGTTCCATAAGGCGCCCATGGCTCTATCTTTCAAGGTTGGAATCGATAAGGGGCGCATCTTGTTCCCCGATCGTTTAGGAATGTATATCCGCTTAAGGCGAGAAGGTTTATATCCTCGTCGCTTTAGTTGATTTACAGCCTTCATCTTCTGGCACTCAGTTTGCCAGAGGACGCCATCAACTCCAGGTGTTTTACCTCCTGAGTTGGTCGTTACTCGTTTCACGGCAAGACACTTGCCATAATACGAGGTGGTTAGAAGGCGTTGTAAGGATTTCGCCTTGCTTTTCCTTCCTTCCCTTTCTGCCTTGGCGATCCTTGTTTGGAGTCGAAAGACATGCGCTTTGATCTTCTCCCAGGGGAGTTGCGACCATTGCTGCTTTGTTGAAGAGGCACCAGTCATTTCTGCTGTCATTTGCGTTTCTTCGTTCATTCAATTCTCCATACATCACACCATTTTAGACCTGTTGGAAGTGGGCTCACTTTCGTGCCAGGGATTTCCCTGTATCTGATCTATTACCGACCAGCTTTTGCTTTCTCCAACATCGCTTGCCCACACATCTATCGGTGTTTCTTACGATTCACTTTCCACCATTGTCGATGGAAATGTATGGGTTTACCACGTTCCACCGTAAAAGCGCGCTGACTTAGCCGCCTGCTATAGATCGGGGCCCCTTGTTGGCTACGAGAAACCTACCCCCAGGTTTCTACCAAGTCCCGTACCGAGGAATCAGCAGATTTCCTTGGCTGCATCTGTCGATCTTTTAATCGCAGGTTCAGTTATTTTCGGCATATCAGCTACCGTAAGCATATCCAGGGTCTGCTCCCAGAAAAATCTTTGACTCACGTCATTGACTCCGCATTGCGCTGCTTACTTTTCCTATCTGCTCTTTATTCAAGATAGTAGGTTCGCCCAGTAGCATGGGTGGTGGCGTTTTCTCTTTCAAGAGCGCCACAGCTCTTATCGGCGACTTCGTGTCGCACGGGGTCCTATGCCCCTTTCTTACAAAAAGGACATGAACGTGTGGAACTCGGCTCTGGTGGCTGATTTCAGAGAAAAAAGTTTTTAAAAACGTATCGCTTAAAAGAGAGGTCTTTATTTAAAACCTTTGAGTTTATTGGTCTAGAGAGACTTTAGATTTTAGGTAATAAATTGAGGCGTATGTCTTTACACAGCAAAAACATGTGTAATTCGTCTAGAGAAGAAGAAGTAAATCCATAATGTTTATAAAAGCTTTGAGCAGTTGTGTCTTTTGCATGAACAACAATTGCTCTGAGTCCCGCAATTTCTGATGCATTCAGGGTTTTTAGTAAGGCCTGTTTTAATAAAGATTTCCCAAGCCCTTGCCCTTTAAGTTTCTGATCAACAGCAAGACGCGCCAAAACCATGATGGGAATGGGATACCGGCCTAATCCACGGCCAACCCGCTCAGGAACTTCTTCTGAAGAGACAGATCCATAGGCAAGGGTAAAATAACCAGCAATATTATTATTGTCATGAATGGCAACATATGTCCTTGATCCTTGGCTTTGTTGATGTTGAAGGGCGTATTTTTTTATGTACTCATTTAAGGAACCAACACCACAATCAAAGGTACTGCTATTGTATGCTTCGTTTAGAAGGAGGGGACTTAAAAATTTACTTGCCATCTAAACGCTATCTTCATTGAGTAAGCGCTGCAAAGATTTAATTTTTTTAGGAGGGGCATCAAGA
Organism: Alphaproteobacteria bacterium; assembly: GCA_016869935.1. Taxonomy (GTDB): domain Bacteria; phylum Pseudomonadota; class Alphaproteobacteria; order UBA7879; family VGCX01; genus VGCX01. The sequence goes on along the minus strand of VGCX01000054.1, from coordinate 3,371 downwards.
GCTTCACAAAATTGATTCCATTGATCTTTGGGCAATACAAAGTGATTTTGATCTCCAATAATTTCTTGTGCGGCTGTATAAGCATTTTCTAAAACGAATTGAGAAAGGGATACCTGACGGAGTTTAGAGGCAAGACTTAACGCTTCCTTTTGCTGATTAGACAACCTGAGTTGTAAGGTTGATTCTTTATATTGTCGACTTGGCTGCATTTTTTGATCTCCATTAGATTTAATATAAAGGGGCGTAATGACAAAGTCAATACTTTAACCATTAGCCCTTGACCCAAATCAGTCAAAAAGGACTGCCCCCTACACCTTTGTGGTTAAAGGTTTCGGGAATCATATAGTTTTAGTTAATTTAAAAGATTTCAAAGCAGATAGTTTAACGTCATGCCATTTTGTGTATTGTGTTTTCATGCAATCAAATAATTTTATTGACATCGGCAAGCAAAAAATGATCCACTGCCACCAATTTTAGAACAGTTCTTTATTGTATTCTACTTGATGATCGGAGGTCGTTTCTATGCATACTGATAAGATAAAAGAAATTCAACAAGTGGTAAGCCAAGCGCTTATGAAACTCCAAGATCTCGTCAGTCCTGATGGGAAAAATCAAGCAGAACTATTGTCCCAGGTAAATCTGTTTCTTTTATCAATCATGTCAACGGCTGCAGACTTGGTTGAATTGGCCATACCTGGAGGAGGCGCTTCTGTTTATGCAGAAGTTGAAGCGGGCGCAAAAATGAGAGGGATAAAGTCGATTGCTGCGGCAATGCAGAAGGGCTCTCCCCATTATTCTATATCGAATATAGATCCCAATGATTTACCGACCGCAATGAACTACATAGGACAGCAGCTGAGCATCACCTTAACAAAAGCGATGCACGAACTCCCGCACCCTCTCCGCAAAGTCGAAACGCAACTACGGGGAATTGAAGCTCTTCTGGCGAATTTCTTGAATCAAAAGTTTAATAATTCACATGATGTTTTAAATGCCTTATGTGAACATGTACATATGGCATTAAAGGATTTAAGTGGAAACCACCCTGTTTAGAAATGAAAAAAATTAAGAATGAAGAGATCTGGATTGCTGCTAAAAAAGGCACCGCCTTTCTAATGAAGTGATTCAAATGGCTAAAGCGCTAGGACTAAACCCGAAGAAGTTTGGCAGTATAGATAACCATAAGCAACAGCCTTGGAAGGAACCTTTACCAGACTTTATCCGAACGCTTTACGAGAAACGATTTAAGAAGATTTCTGAAGCTTAAACAGGATATTTTTTAGGGTCGATATGAATGTTTTTAATGAGCTCCTCAAGATTAATGGTTGTGGTGGGTCTTTGGAATTCATAACGCCCAAGAAAGTTCAGATGTCCCCAAGCGATAGGGGAAAGGCGTATGATAAAATCTTTTTGTTTTTGGTCTTGGGCCTTATCTAAAAAAAGAGAGAGAATACGAGCGTTGTACTGAAGGGTTGCGCTGGCAACAAGCCTGGTACATTCGCTCCATAATTCAATTTCTAATTCTGTTCTTCCTCTAAACTTTCCACTATTCGCATAAGAAATCGCCCGATAAAGCTGATGATACGCTTCCCCTCTGTTGAGAGCGGTTCTAACGCCCTGGCGAATGGTCATGTCGTCAATGTAATTGAGAATGTAAATGCTTTTTAAAATATTGTCATACGCCCATAAAGCCTCTTTGGTTCTTGAATGGTAGTCATGAGAGGAAAGTTTTGCAATAATACGACTTTGATCCGTTTCATTCTGTAGGATTGATGCAAGAATGGGCTGAACATTGGGCCATTCTGTAATAATGAGCCCTTCAGGCACTTGTTGGGTTGGTTTAATGATGGCGTTATCGTATTGATGAATAGACCCAAAACAGGAGAGCGGTTTCTTTTGAATGCTCGGAAAGCAGGGCATGAAAGCACATCCAACCATATCAAACAGGGTGGTGTTTATCTGGTTTACGCTATGCCCATCCCCTGAACACCGTAATGCAATAATGTCTGACGTATTGTTATAAAACATCTCGAAAGAAAAATGACTTTCATGGTCAATGGGGCTAATATACCTGGTGTTGATGGGTAAATTATTGGTGATAAGGTTATTTGAGGAAACACCTTTGCCTAAGCCATAGTATTTGATGGAGTGCCGCGCCATGAGAATATCTCTTGAGGTTCCAATCTTGCAGCCATCAACACTTCCATGCCTTATTCCATATATGTCCCAATAGGGAAAGATGGGTAAAAGAGACGTTTCATTATTAATGAGGTCAATCGCCAACCTTAAGGCTTCCAAGTATAAGTAGGTTTTTTCAACGGTTAAAACTTCATTTAAGTTGAGACCCGCCGATATCGCCATTTTGTAGGAACCAATCCGCAAAGCGTTGGCTAAAATAACTGCAATCAAGAGAATGTCATTGCGAGGATTATTGGAGCCATGGGATTGAATAGGCGTAAAGGCTTTTAAAAAACCACAATGACGGTCTACAAAGTAGAGTACGTCAATAATATTAATTTGTGGAAGCTCTAAGAAGAAAGGATTATTGGATAGTTCTGTTTTTTTGAGGTAGGGGAGGGACCATTTTGTTTCTTTGAGGGAAGGTTTGAGGGTTACATGTTCGTTTTCTCCTGATTTAATACGGGCGTTTACAGAATCTAATAAAGGATTGAGCACCTCTTTATGCTCTTTCAGCAATTGTTCTATGGGCGTTGCAAGCCTTGGGAATGGGCGAAGAATTTGATCTTTATTGGTGGTCCAGGTTTGATCTTGAATCATTTCTTCTTTAAGGGATTTATAGCGTTGACTGTAGGTTAGGGTTAACTTTTGTGTTTGAATGTGGCGAGCTACTTTTTTGTAAAAGAAAAACTCCCCCCTGTTTTTAATCAATTTCTCTTCAAAGAGTAAGTACGGCTCTACCTTCTTAGGAATAGGGAGATTAGGGCAGTCTTTCCCTCCCTCTAAAAATATCTTCATAGGAGAGATGAGGTTATAAAACTCATCTTTTTGAATGGTGGTAAAATCAATGGCTAAAAAAGCTGATCTGATGTTAAGCGCAATTTTGTGGCGGTAGGAATCAACCAGTTGCCAATACAAAAGGTCTTTGTTGATCTGACGACCTAAAAGAAACTCAGAAACTTGCTTCATTTGAGGTTGTGGTAAAATATTAAAAGCCTTTTCTTTCTTAACAGACAACCCTTTGGATTCGAACAACTCTAGAACATGACCGGTTTTAAGGAGTAAAGGCTCTAGCTTATTTTGCAAGTCCTCCATTTTTTCTTTTACAAGATCTTTGATCTCTTCATCATAAAGAGTCACAAAATGTTTAAAGAACTGAACTAAGTTGTCATTCACTTTTTGATAGCGACTAA
>VGCX01000053.1 GCA_016869935.1 Alphaproteobacteria bacterium | reverse complement strand
CGTTCCCCTTTCCACAGTCGAAGAATGGGGAGAAGTACAGCGCTCGCACCCAGAATTATATAAAGGGAAGGTAAAAAGGATTGAAAGGCCTGTTGTAGAGTCAAATCAACTTCAGCAAGGTAATAGGTTAGGCCAGCCATTACGCAAAGACAAAGGGCGCTATAGGTAAAAATTTCACCCTTGAAAGACTTTGCATCACTGAGCTGGTTACGAATAAAGTACCCAATCATAATAGAAAGGGGTGGAAAAATAGGAAGGATATAGGGAATAAGTTTTGAGTTTGATGCACTAAAGAATAAAACAGGAACAAGAGTCCAAAGAATGAAAAAGAGATCCTGAGGATTTTCCCGACAGCTGGCTACGCTTTTTGGCCAAAGGGCCTTAAAAGAGCGCCATAGGAAAGAAGTCCACGGAAGAAGGCCGATCAAAATGATAGGAATAAAAAACCAAAAAGGCTGATACCGTCGATGAACGGTTGTAAGATAGCGAGTAAAGTGTTCGCGAACAAAATAAAAGTCAAAAAACTCAGGTGTCTTAAGGCTCACCAGAATATGCCACGGCAAAACAACGATCAAAAAAATCAACAGGCTTGAGGGAATAAAAAGCCAACGTAGCCGTCGCCATCTCTGGCTCACAACCAACCAAATTCCTATAATCATTCCAGGCAAAACAAGGCCGATCAGGCCTTTCGTCAAAACAGCCCCTGCCCCTGCAATTGCAGCAAGATACATCCACCAGCGCCTTTTTGTTGGGTGGGGTTCATCACTGGCCACCAAAAATGAAAAGAGGGTCAGGCTCATAAAGAAAGTAAACCCCATATCAAGGGTAATAACCCGGGCCAAACTATTGTAGAGAAGAGAGCTTCCTAAAATAGAGGCGGACCAAAGACCGGTGGAGCGACTATAAAGCCGTCTTGCAAAAAAATAGGTCATTAAGCATCCCAAAAGGGCAAAAAGAGCTAAGGGTAGACGCATGGCCCATTCTTGAATTCCAAAAAATTTGATAGGGATGGCTTGGACCCAGTAGAGGAGGGGTGGTTTTTCAAAGTACTTTAGCCCATTAAGGTGGGGTGTTAGATAATCTCCTGTTGCAACCATTTCCCGGGGAATTTCTACATAACGGCCTTCGTCTGGGGCTGTTAGAGGCCGGTTCCCTAGAAAGGAAAAGAATAAAACCCCAAAAACCAATCCCAGAATTGTCATATCGCGTAGAAGGGAGGGGCTTTTAAGGGCAGACATGGCTTAATCCTTTGGTTTCATGGTCGGAAAGGCAATCACATCTCGAATGCTTGGCGCATTGGTAAGAAGCATGACCAGTCGATCCACACCAATACCTAAGCCGCCTGTTGGCGGCATTCCATGTTCGAGGGCAATAATAAAATCTTCATCCATTGGGTGGGTTTCATCATGTCCCGCTTCTTTTTGAGCTACTTGTGCTTTGAAACGCTCTAACTGGTCGAGAGGATCATTCAATTCTGTAAAGGCATTAGCGACTTCCCAGCAGTTAATGAACGTTTCAAAGCGTTCAGTTAACCGTTTGTCCTGTCGATGAATTTTGGCAAGGGGTGAAATATCGAGCGGTAAATCCATTACATGGGTTGGTTGAATTAAGTCTTTTTCCACCTTTTCTTCAAACACAAGCGCTACTAATTGCCCCCAAGTGGTTTCTTTTGGAATCTCAAGCCCTTTCAAAAGGTCTTTTGCAGCACTTCGTGCTTCTTCATCTGTTTTGATGATAGAAAAATCAACGCCAGTTTTTTCCTTTACAAGGTCTACCATTGTTTTACGGTTCCAGGGGGGCGTTAAATCAATTTCGTGAGTCCCGTACATTATTTTCATCGTTCCAAAAACTTTTTGAGCGACCGTTGAGACAATTGTTTCTGTCAAGGTCATAAGATCATGATAGTCGGCAAAGGCTTGATACATTTCGATCATTGTGAATTCAGGATTATGGCGCGGGGATAACCCTTCATTTCTAAAGTTACGATTCATTTCGAAGACCTTGTCCGAAAGGCCCCCAATAATTAAGCGCTTTAGGAAAAGTTCTGGAGCAATCCTTAAATACATTGAAAGGTCTAAGGCATTGTGGTGGGTAATAAAAGGTTTTGCTGCAGCGCCCCCCGGAATCGTTTGAAGCATAGGCGTTTCAACTTCCAAAAAGCCATTCTGGATCAAAAATTCCCGAATAGTTTGAAGGATGCGACTGCGATTTTGAAGGCGAGCCCGACTTTCATCGCTAGAGATAAGATCCAAGTAGCGCTGGCGGTAACGCTTTTCGATATCTGTTAATCCATGATATTTTTCAGGAAGGGGAAGCAGCGCCTTCGAAAGCATTGTCATTTCTTGGGCATTAATGCTTAATTCACCGCGTTTTGTGCGACGAATAAATCCCTTCACGCCAATCCAATCGCCAAGATCAACAAGATTTAGGATTTCTTGCCCTTGAGCACTTAAAAAATCTTGATGGGAAAAGATTTGAATTTTTCCTGTTGAATCCTGAAGATCAATAAACATGCCAGAATTTCGGTTTGAGACAACACGTCCTCCTATCTGGACAGTGTCTTGAGTTTCGGTTTCTGCGGGCAAATCTTTATAGGTTTCTTGAAGGATGCCTGCTTGGTGTGTAACAGGAAATTTATGGGGATAGGGGTCAATGCCTCGGGCGCGAAGCGCTTTGAGTTTTTCGATTCGAACGTTTCTTAGTTGGTCTTCTGTATTAATTTTTTCGTTTGTCATAGGGGTATCCAGCTTCTAAGAAATTGGGTCATTAAAGGGAATTCCTTTTTCCTTAAGGAGTTCTTTAAATTCGCCGGTTTTGAACATGTCGCGAACGATATCACAGCCGCCAATAAATTCGCCTTTGATATACAATTGTGGAATGGTTGGCCAATCGCTAAATTCTTTGATTCCTTGGCGTAACTCTTCGTCTTGAAGGACATTAAAATCCTGAAACGAAACCTCAAACTTTTTCAAAATTTGAACGACCGTTGCAGAAAATCCGCACAGCGGCATCTGAGCTGTTCCTTTCATGTACAGGACCACATTATGATCGCGAAGATGCTCTTTAATCGTTTCAAAAATAGCAGGGGACTGCGTCATACTCTATTCCATTATAACAGTTTCCAAAGCCATAGCATGAAGCGTTGTGCCCATGTGGCCTCTTAAGGATTTATACACCATTTGGTGCTGTTGTACACGAGTTTTTCCAGAAAAAGCCTTTGATTTCACAACGACAGCATAATGATTTTGATCCCCCATAAGATCCTTTATGGAAATATCAGCATCAGGAAAATCCTGGCGAATAAGGTGCATAATTTCATCGGGCTTCATAGACATAAGGGAACAATAAAGAAAATAGAGGAATTTGTCATCATATAAACGGATAAAGATTTTTTGTTGAGATCAGAAGAAACATTAATTACAATTATAAAATAAATACAACGGAGGCTCCTTATGAAACACATCAAGATAATGATCAATCTTTTGAGTGTACTATTTTTTATTAATGCCCATGCACAAACGCCATTGAGGGTTGGTGTTATTTTAGATTTAGATCCGCTGTCTTTCAAAGAATCAAGTGGTTCTTTTGCTGGTGCTGCGGTTGATCTTTTTTCGTATATTGCACAAGACCTAAAATGGAGCTATGAATTCGTCCCTTTGGAACCGGTTTTTGACAAAGCCGTTGAGAAAGTGCATAAAAAAGAGCTCGATATCATTGTAGGGCCCATTTTAGTGAATCATGAACGTTATAAAATCGCTGATTTTTCTCGTCCTTTTTTCTTAAGTAGCCTTGGTGTTGCTGTTAAGCAGGTTGATAAAAGTAATCTAGTAGAAATTATTTTCGGCGATTTGAAAGAAAATGTAGCGTATTTTCTGCCCCTAATGATTGCTTTGTTTTTATGCGTTATGATTAGCTTTTACATTATTGATAACAAAGGGTCTCTGCAAAATCTTAAACAATTTTTCCCTAGAATAGGCAAAGCTTTTTGGGAAACATTGATGATTTTGATTCAAGGAGCATTTAGTGATTCTCGTTTAATAATTAGGCGATTAGTGTTGCTTTTTTGGCTTTTTCCTTCCATGGTTTTCTTTTCCATTATTGTTGGAAGTATTTCTAGTAGTCTTACCGTAATAGAACACAGAAAAGAAAGCGCTCGCTCCATCACAAAAGAAGAACTAGCGGGCAAACGAATCGCTGTTCTTGAGGGACGTGCAGCAGCAGAAAAAGTTAAAGCTCTCGGTGCAATTGTTGTTTCGGTTCATTCGATAGAAGAAGGCTTAAAGCTTATTGATGAAGGTAAGGTTTTTGGTGCTGTTGATGAGTATATTATTTTGGAAAAAAATATTCACCACGCATCCAATCTAAAAGTCGTAATGTCGGATTTAACTCTTGGCAATGATGAAGTTGCTTTCGCTTTCCAAAAAAATTCGCCACTTTTAGATGATTTTAACCAAAAACTGCTTTATCTCCAGGATAAGCAATTTTCTGAAAAAATTTGTGCGCGCCATTTAGGCAAAAATGGACATTTGTGCGTCCTTTAGGGTAATGCTCAAAAAGAGCGTAAGACGTAGCTCCTTTTTAAGCGGGCGGGGTGGTTGGTTAAATCCTAACCCCGCTTTTAACCGTGCCTTAAGTGTAAGATTTCAGATTCTGAAAGACCTGTGTCTTCAACAATTTCTTGAAGAGGTCGATTGAGCATTAACATCTTCCGTGCCATGGCCTTCATGCCGTCCATAAAACCTTCTGCTTTCCCTTCAGCTTTACCGTGATCAATGCCTTCTAGGACAGAAAAGGGGTTATAGTAATCCGCCTACGCCAAGGCTTCGGCGAGACAGCCTACACTTTACTTCTTCTCTGTCTCGTCAAAAAAAGCTTGCCTAGCCGTACCCCGGATTTAATCCGGGGGTAGGCTGGTTGAAAAAAAACAAAAAATTCTCCTTTTTAGATATGTTTTTTTAAGAAAAAAGATGGAGTTGGCTATGGCAAGACAAAGTCTTTTTTTATTGAAACATATCTGAATTGGAGTTTTTTCAACTTTTTTTCAACCTCTTTTCGCTATAGAAATTATAAGCTTCCTTTTAAGATTTCCTTTTATTGAAAGGAAAATATTATGGGATCACGCGTATCAACAGTTGCATTTCAAGGAGTGGATGTTTTAACGATCGATGTTCAGGTTCAAATCACAAGCGGATTTGTTTGTATTCCTATTGTAGGGCTTCCCGATAAGTCCCTGGGAGAAGCCCGAGAACGTGTTCGCGGCGCTTTGCAGGCAATTGGTCTTAGTATTCCCGGACGTCGGGTTATCGTTAATTTGTCCCCCGCTTCCGTTCAAAAAGAGGGGACTCACTATGATCTTCCCATTGTTCTTGGTCTTTTAGAAATGATGGGCATTATTCCTAAAGGTCGATTAGAGGAATATTATGTCATGGGGGAATTGGGGCTGGATGGTACGATCAAACCAGTCCCAGGGATTCTTCCTGCGGCCATGACAGCCTTGCGGTTTGGAAAATCCCTTATTTGTCCTTATGATTCCGCGCGGGAGGCAACGTGGGTTGAAGGCTTAGATGTGATTGCAGCCCCCGATCTTTTGTCGCTTTTGAACTTTTTGGAAGGAAAGCAAGTTTTAACACCTCCTGCCAATACAATGATTTTAGAGCAGAAAAAAACCTTGGATCTTAAGGATGTGCGCGGTCAAATTGTTCCAAAGAGGGCTTTAGAAATTGCCGCCGCCGGGGGGCATAATATGCTGATGGTGGGCCCTCCAGGAACTGGAAAGTCTATGCTTGCAGAGCGTCTTCCAACGTTACTCCCCCCTCTTAATCCTCAAGAGGCATTAGAAATAAGTATGCTCTATAGCCTTTCAGGCCTATTGCCTGACGGAAGGCTGCTATGCGAACGTCCCTTTCGCGCCCCCCATCATTCGGCGTCTCTACCGGCCCTCGTAGGGGGAGGGGTGAGGGCAAAACCCGGCGAAATTACCCTTGCGCACCACGGGGTTCTTTTTTTGGATGAACTCCCTGAATTTGCAAGAAATACGCTCGAAGCGTTAAGGCAGCCTTTAGAATCTCGGCAGGTTGTTGTGGCAAGGGCCAACAGCCACTGCACCTATCCAGCGCATTTTCAATTAGTTGGGGCGATGAACCCTTGTCCTTGTGGATATTTGGGCGATAAAGAGCGTGCGTGTGGGCGGGCACCTCTTTGTGCGCAAAAATATATGTCCAAGCTTTCTGGTCCGCTTTTAGATCGGATTGATTTATCTGTAGAGGTCGGTTCTCTGGACTTTTCTTCCTGGCGAAAAGAAACAGAAGGGGAGTCCAGTGCCGTTGTTCTTGATCGTGTGGTCCAAGCACGCACAAGGCAAATAGAGCGGTTTGTTGACAAAAAGGGCGCGACCAACAGTTTAATTCCAGCGTCCGTTGTAGAGGACGTATGCGGATTGACAGAGGAAGCGCGCGCTCTTCTTCAGCGTGCCGCCGATAAATGGCGCTTGTCCCTTCGCGGGTGCCATCGCATTATGCGCGTTGCCCGCACCATTGCCGATCTTGATGGAGAAGATTTTGTAACCCTTACGCATATGCAAGAGGCGTTAAGCTATCGACGAAAGATTTAACGCGTCAGTGTGCAAAAGAATTTTGGATTGTTATTTTATATCAATATTGTTATTATTATGTCGTGGATTATTAGAATAGTAAGTCGAGAAGCTCAAAAAGAGGTCGAAGCATTACCTAAAGATTTAAAAGCAAGATTTCTTCAAATATCTGGATTAATCGAAATTTTTGGTCCTTTAGAAATTAAATTGCCCTATATAAAATTTTTAGGAGCTAAGCTTTGGGAAATAAAATTAACTGGTAAAACAACAATAGCAAGGTCTGTTTTTGTTATGCTCAGTGGAAAAGAAATTTTGATCCTAAATACATTTATTAAAAAGACACAGCAGACACCTTTACACGAATTAAGGTTGGCGCAAGAAAGGCTTAAACGGTGGAAAAATGGAAGGAAAAACACTTAAAGAATTAAAAAAAGACTGGCTTAAAGATCCAGAAATTCGAGCAATTTATGATTCTATGGCTTTTGAATTTTATATTGCGTCTGTTCTGATTCGTACAAGACTTAAAGCAAAGTTAACACAAACAGAGCTTGCAGAGCGTATGCATTCAACACAAGCCCACGTGGCGAGGTTGGAAAGCGGGAAATTTCTTCCATCACTGACAAGTCTTGTAAAGTACTGCGAGGCTGTGGGTCAAAAAATTGTCATAGAACTAACGCCTCGTAAGTAAGCATACGCCAGATGCTCTCTGTCTTTTTGCCTAGCTTTAATCGATGCATGTATCTAAAAACAGCCATATGTCAATCTTTAGATACTAAAAAATCGTATTGAAGTATCTAGAATTAGCTTTTTTTATTGAAACAGGGGTGATGCCATTAAATGATAGTATCATATGATACTATCATGTGATACTATAAACCTATGATGTACAAACCACCTTTTTCTATCACGCCAGCTATCTTAGCCTTAGTCTCGGATATACAAAAAACCATTGGAATGATTGCAGGCACTAAATTAGATGTCCCATCAATTAAGCTTAGAAGGGAAACGAATATAAAAACCATTCAATCTTCCTTGGCGATTGAAGGCAACACCATAACAGTTGAGCAAATAACAACGTTGCTAGAGGGGAAAAAAGTATTGGCCCCAAAAAAAGATCTTATTGAGGTCAAAAATGCTTTAGATGTTTACGCCAACATAAATAAGTATGATCCATTAAGCATACAAGACTTATTAACAGTGCATCAGGGTCTCATGAAAAATTTAGGGGTTGTATCTGGAAAATGGAGAACAGGAAATGTTGGGATTTTTAAGGGAGATACACTAACGCATCTTCCCCCGCCCTCTGATAGGGTAGAGCACCTTATTAAGGATTTATTTGATTATATAAAAAAAGAAAAGGCAATTTCATGGTTAATTAAGGCTTGTATTTTTCATTATGAGTTTGAATTTATTCATCCTTTTGAAGATGGAAATGGTCGTATGGGTAGATTATGGCAACAGCTTTTGTTAATGAAGGAACATCCTATTTTTGAATGCCTTGCTGTGGAAGTAATCATTAAAAATAATCAAAAAAGTTATTACCAATCGCTGAATAAAAGCGATAAAGAAGGAAATTCCACCGTATTTATAGAATTTTCCTTAACACAAATTAAGGAAGCTCTCTATGAGTATCAATCAAAAGCAAAGCTTCAAGTGAAGGACGATGAGACACGATTGACTTATGCAAAATCTCAATTTTCCACCAAGTCTTTTTTCAGAAAAGACTATATGAAACTTCATCCTGATATATCAACCTCTACAGCAAGTAGAGATTTGTTAACAGGGGTTACTAAAGGGTGGTTAAAAAGACATGGTGAAAAAAATCAGGCACACTACCATTTTTCAGATTAAAGGCGGCAAAGCCGAGTCCTGAACTAAATATTTTTCTCAGTTAAAAATGAAACTTGGAATAAAAAAATCCCCCTGCAATGAAGCAGGGAGATTTTGCGTGAGATTAAAGGTTGTTATTCAGCAACCACACTCTTTAGTTCTCTTCTACCCAGGATAGTTCCTGCTTCAGCGCTAAGGGGTGAGCTCTTTTTCTGAATTTCTTTAAGAGCTTTTTTTAAAGCGACTTTATCTTGGTGTTGATCGATAAAAGCTTTGCGGGCTTCACCGCGATCATTATTGCTTGTTCCACCATCAATGATTGCTTGTAGGCCCTTTTCAATATCAGTTGTTTCTGCAGAGGAAGCAGGAGATGTTACTGCAGAGGACACCACATCAGCACCTTCTGTGTTGCTTTTTGTTCCGAAAATAGCGTTAAGTTGTGCATAAGCCCCTTCGTACTCCTTTACTGTTTCTAGGAGCTTGCTATGTTCGATGGTTTTTCCTGCCCTTACGTCATCCAATGCCTGCACAAATCCTAATTGGCCTTTAAACAAACGCCCGTACTGCTGCAATGATACTTTTCCCGACTTAAGAGCGACTGAGATTGTCTTGCTAATCCGATTATAATCGAATCCTTGAGCTTCTGCTGCTTCGATAGCTGCTTCAGTTTTTGTTATTGTGGCATTAAGAGCTTGTGCTTTCTTCTGTATGTCATCTGCAGCCAATTTGAACTTTACATATGCCTCAGTCATAGCGACCCCAGCAGCACCTAATTCGTTTTCGGCCCGTACTTCTGCGGGACTTGTTGATTTTGCTGCGGCTTTGACTGCCCCTTTATAAGCCGCTATGGCTTTTGCAGAGCGCACTGCATCTGCTGCATCAGCGTTCACAAGGTTCTCTGCAGTTACAACACTAGCTCCTTCAAGTTCCTGCCAATGTGTTACAGCATCGGACCATACAGCTCTGCCTTTTGTTGCGTCATAAGCTGCTTTGAGTCGCGCATTACTATCCCCCATGCTAACACCCCGCGCACAACGGAAGGCGCAAACAGTTTCTCCCAAGG
>VGCX01000052.1 GCA_016869935.1 Alphaproteobacteria bacterium | reverse complement strand
CTAAGAGAACCTCAGTCTTGTTATACCCATTATGCATTTAGTGTAAGCAGTGAAGATTTTGAAATGATGGCTGATAAAATTCAAAACTCCGGCGCTCATATTTTTAAGGACAACACATCTCCTGGCGAATCTCTCTATTTTCTTGATCCAGATGGACACAAATTAGAAATTCACGTTGGAAACAGCGAAGCTAGGATTGCAGGCAAAAAAGCCAACCTTGGCAATTGGAAAAATGTGGAATGGTTTGTATGATTAAACGACTTTGTGCTAAGGGTAAAAAATAAGAGGTAATACAATGACAAATCTAGAAATAATATTTCATATATGGAAAGTGCTCTATGCTAAAGATCAAGATCCAAAATCAGCTATAGAAGAGCTTTTTCACGAGGATTATACTCGATGTATTAATGGTATAGTATTCAATAGGGCTGAATATATCACACATGTAATAGAGCAAAGGAAGAATATTCAAACAATGGACTTTGAATGCAAAGCTCATATGTCTCAAAACGATAAATTATTTATTCTTTATGATGCTAAAGGTACCAATAACCAGGGCGAACCAATCATAGCAGAAGTAATTTCTTATTTTGAATTTAAGGATCAAAAAGTATTTAAAATTCATGGTCAGGTTCAGCTATTTAAAGGGAATCCATCGGATGTTAACATGTATCAGGAATAGCTATGGCCACTGTATTCATTCCAACTCTTGATCTTGCACGCAAACTCATAACCGAGCAATTTCCAGAATTCAGCCATTTGCCTATTATTGACGTTGAGAAACAAGGTCATGATAACCGTACCTATAGACTTGGTGACCATATGCTCATCTGATATAATCTCACGCACAATCAGCAAAAAGTTGATTAATTATTTAGTTTGAGTTTAGTGTTCTCAAGAAACTTTGATTCTTTTTGATAAAAATAATCGAAATGAAAAAACACCCTTATATGTGGGATAGCTCAGATGCACTGTCTAGGGTTATGGTATACCTCCCGATCAGTATTTTAAGATATCTCCCCTGACAATAAACCGTGTGCCTGTTGAGATGTATTCTTTGCGTCAAAAGGCTGGTATTCAGGTATCACTGACGCCTTGGTTTGGTTCACTTGTGGTTGATTCAAAATATCAAACAAGGCATTGGTAAAATACTGATTGATGCCGTATGCTTAAAAGCAAAAGAATGTGATTTTAAAACTATATTTATTTGCTTTTGATCCTACTATACCAGAATACTATCAAAACTTTGGATGGAGAAAATCGGCATGGATGAATTCAAATCCCATTCTGTAACACTGATGGATTAAATGAAAAAAAATTGTGGGTTTCACTTAGAAACAACTTATACTCAGTTACCAGGGGCATTTTATGCCTATTGTGATCCTTTACCTATTTCAACCCCTGAAATGGTCATTCTGAACGCTGATTTAGCAAAAACCATAGGATTAGACTTTTCCCATATGACCGTTAATGCACTGGGGCATCTTTTCTCAGGCAATTATCTGCCAGATAAGGCAAGAACCTTTGCCCAAGCCTATGCTGGTCATCAGTTTGGCCATTTTACACTTTTAGGTGATGGGCGAGCTTTGGTATGGGGTGAGCATATTACTCCTAAAGGGGAACGGTTAGACATACAATTTAAAGGCTCTGGCCCAACTCCCTATTCCCGTCGTGGTGATGGAAAAGCGGCCTTGGGCCCTATGTTGCGCGAATATATTATATCAGAAGCTATGTATTATTTGGGGATTGCCACCACCCGTAGTTTAGCAGTTGTTAGCACAGGCCATCCTGTTATGCGTGAAACTCTATTGCCGGGTGCTATTTTAACACGCATTGCCTCTTCCCATATTCGGGTGGGAACGTTTGAGTTTGCGGCTGTTCAAGGTGACATAAATTTTCTACAAGCATTATTAGATTATACGATTAAGCGTCACTATCCTTTTTTAGAAAAAGAGAAGAATAAAGCGCTGAGATTCATAGAGATTGTGATGGAGAAACAAATCAATTTGATTGTTGACTGGATGCGCGTTGGATTTATACATGGAGTTATGAATACTGATAATATGACTGTATCCGGAGAAACGATTGATTATGGCCCATGTGCTTTTATGGACACCTATCATCCTCATACAGTTTTTAGCTCTATAGACCGCACAGGACGTTATGCTTATAGCAATCAACCCAAAATTGCACAGTGGAATATTAGTAGGCTTGCTATAGCTCTTCTACCGCTCATTCATCATGATCAACATAAAGCCAGAGATATGATAAAAGATATTATTGATAGATTTGCAGACATCTATAACCAAAAATGGCTTGAAATGATGCGCGCTAAATTGGGTTTATCTCAATCTCATCCAATGGACGAGCAAATCATTTCAACTCTGTTAACATGGATGGAAGAAAATTACGCGGATTACACCAATACATTTATTGATCTGATGAATGATGAAAAGCCTCAAGGAAAAATATATAGACAAAAATCTTTTGAAGATTGGTACGTTTCTTGGAAAAAAAGGCGAGACCTTGAGGGAAATCTATCAGGACACTCTCTAAGTTTTAAAAAGAATATCAATCCTATTATTATTCCTCGCAATCACAAAGTAGAGGAAGCTTTAAGTTCTGCAAATCATGGTGATTTTAAAGATTTTTATGCACTACTAGAAGCTATAAAATCTCCCTATGAAGACCGAGACCTTTTTGAATCCTATACCTTGCCTCCCACTCCAAATGCCCGTGTCTATCAAACTTTTTGTGGAACCTGATTTAACTGAGTCGACAACTGCTGCATTGACCGTGAATTTCAAGATTCCACTTTACAGGAACAAAAGTGTTTCTGGTGAAACGATCTTGAATAAATTCCATCATTTTATCAACATGTACTTCCATCACTGTGCCGCAGTCATCACAAATCGTGAATTGAGCGCCAGGGTGGCTATGATTAGAATGACAAATAACATAAGCATTAAGGCTTTCAATACGATGAATGAATCCCATTTGTAACCAAAAATCAATTGCCCGATAAACTGTGGGGGGACTTGGCAAATCAAGAACATCTTTGAGCTTACTAAGAATTTCATAGGCCCTCAAAGGCTGTTGACTTTCTGCCATAATTTTAAGCACCTCTAGTCTTGGCTTTGTCAAACGTTCTTTTTTCTCAGCACAAAAGGCTTCGGCTTGATCAATTATGTGAGTATTTGAATTCATAAGATTTCTCAGGGCATTTATTAAGGAGTGTTTTTTTCTTGAATTTTTAACATGATTTTATGTAAGGTGTTACATTATAACATAAAACAAATCAAGCAAATGGTGATCAATAAATGCAAGTTTTAGATAGAAAGCTTCCCGTAACTGTTTTGTCGGGATTTCTAGGTGCCGGAAAAACAACCCTTTTAAATCATATTCTAAACAATCGTGAAGGCCTAAAAGTTGCTGTGATTGTGAATGATATGAATGAAGTTAATATCGATGCTGATTTGGTGGAGCGTAGTGGTGGGAATCTTTCTAAATCAGAAGAAAAACTAGTGGCAATGAGCAATGGCTGCATTTGCTGTACATTGCGTGATGACCTTCTTTTGCAAGTCCGTGAATTAGCAGAAGAAAGAAAATTTGATTATCTTGTTATTGAAAGTACAGGAATTTCTGAACCTTTACCTATTGCGGCCACTTTTGATTTTCGAGATGAAGATGGGCACAGCCTCTCAGATGTTGCTGTTTTAGATACCATGGTAACCGTGGTGGATGCAGCCAATTTTATTCAAAATTATAGCTCAACAAAATTTTTAAAAGATACGGGTGAAAGCCTTGGCGAAGAAGACGAGCGTACACTTATTGATTTACTGATTGAGCAAATAGAGTTTGCTAATGTCATCATTTTGAATAAAGTTGATCTTGTATCAGAAGCGCAAATTTATACCATAAAATCTATTCTTCGCGGGCTCAATGCCAAAGCGAAAATTATCGCAATATCAGAATCTAAAGTACCATTGAATGAAGTGATTAACACAGGCTTATTTAATCTTGAAGAAGCGCAAGATCACCCGTTATGGGCACAAGAATTATATGGGTTTAAAAATCACATTCCAGAAACAGAAGAATATGGAATAACAAGCTTTGTCTATCACGCAAGAGAGCCTTTTGACCCTGAGAAAATACATGCTTTTTTCAACCAAGAATGGCCCGGCGTATTAAGGGCAAAAGGTTTTTTTTGGATTTCAACACGCCCTGATTTTGTGGGAGAAGTCTCGCAAGCAGGACCCTTTGTGCGGAATCAAGGTATCGGTCGCTGGTGGATTGCGATTCCTAAAAAGAATTGGCCAGATGGATACGATTTCAAAGAAATGATGGAAAAAAAATGGGATAAGAATTATGGGGACAGACGGCAAGAAGTCGTCTTTATTGGTTTACAAACCGATATAAATGAATTGGCTATTCGGAAAAAGCTTGATGATTGTCTTATTAAAGATTACCTATCAAATCCTCTGGCCTATCAAAACATTCCAGATCCATTCCCTAAGTGGTTTCAGGTAGAAAAAGACTAGGCGTTTGGGGATTAGCAGTGGATGCACTCCCCCAAATTAGTCTTAAAATCTATCGATAACGCTCAATCTAATTTTTAAGCCGAGTGAATGATCTGATGTCATTTTCTAAAGAGCAGCCATTTGCTAAAATAGCAATTGAGACCTTATACTTTTTATCGTTTTTAAGTAGCCTCTTTAAAACAGAGGCGAGAACGAAAGACCCCAAAACCTGATCGGGATTGGTTGAGTCCGAGTGCCACAGGTTTCTGATGTGACTCTTAAAAAGGGTGAACGGAATTATCTTTTAAAGAGTTACTGAAGTAGAAAACACTGTCTGGAGAATCTGCTCTTATCTTTTTTGGTAAAACACGATGATGACGGTATGTTATATTTTTGACCGCCATCTTGTCTTTCTATATCGATGTAGTTTATGGAGGATAGTCTCCCAATAAAGGAACGCTATTGGATTGATAACGAAAGTCCCACCAAACTATCAGCAAAGTTTTTGGCATTAAAGGGGCGTAAGTCTTCAGGTTTTTCCCCAACACCCAAGGCATACACTGGCTTTTTGAATCGATTGGCAAGGGCAACCAGAACGCCCCCCTTTGCCGTCCCATCGAGCTTGGTTAGAATAAGCCCCGTCACATCGACCATGCGACCAAAGGTTTCAACCTGATTGTGGATGTTTTGTCCGCCCGTTGCATCAAGAACAAGGGCACAGGCATGGGGAAGTTCTACCTCTTGTTTCTTAAGAACACGCACGATTTTTGCCAGTTCGTTCATCAGGTCCACATTATTATGCAGCCGCCCTGCTGTATCGATAAGCAGCACGTCATCCCCCCGCGCCTTTGCATCTGTATAGGCATCGTAGGCAAGGCCTGCCGCATCTGCCCCTGTGTCGCGGTAGGCAACCGGAATACCCAACCGATCCCCCCATACCCGCAGTTGCTCAACAGCAGCTGCCCGAAAGGTATCACAGGCCGCCATGGATACCTGAAGCCCCTCTTCCTTCCACTGCTGAGCAAGTTTGGCACACGTCGTCGTTTTTCCACTGCCGTTCACGCCCACCATCAAAAGAACAAAAGGTTTTTTCCCGGAAACAGTTAAGGGAACAGCCACAGGTTCTAGCATTTTAGCTATTTCTTGGGATAAAAATTCTTTGATTTCCTGACCTGTTATATCTTTTCCAAATCGTTCAGAGCGAAGATTTTTAACAATACTTGCTGCAACCTCCACCCCCAAGTCTGCCATAATCAACAAGTCTTCAAGGGATTGAAGCGTTTCTTCATCCAGTTTTTTGCGGGTGAAAATCTCACTCACCCCCTGGGTAATTTTATCAGAGGATTTTTTCAATCCTTCTGTAAGGCGCGTAAACCAGCTTTTCTTTTCAGTCATAATCCACTTTTCCCTTCAACATACCTTGCTCCATGCTCATCGCCTTTGCTTGAACAATCGTTCCAGGCGTTTGAGGTTCTTCAAAATAAAAAGGCGCAAAATTTTCTCCATGCCCTCGATGCGCATCTTTTTCAATAAGAACAGCATGGGTTTTTCCAAGCTGCCGTGTCAAAAATTCTTCAAGCTGTCGGTCCCCTAATGAGCGAAGCCTTTGAGCCCGATCTTTAATGGATGCTTTGTCGACCTGAGGCATGCGCGCCGCCGGAGTCCCAGGACGAGGCGAATAAGGGAACACATGCAAATATACCAAGGTGCACTGGCCCACTAAATCTAGTGTCTGTTGGAACATTTCTTCTGTTTCTGTTGGAAACCCAGCAATAATATCTGCCCCAAAAACCACTTCTGGTCGCTTTGCGTGGATCTCTTCACATAAACGAATCACATCAGCCCGCAAATGGCGGCGCTTCATCCGTTTCAGGATAAGATCGTGCCCTGCTTGAACACTAAGGTGGATATGAGGCATGAGACGAGAATCATGACAAATCAGATCCAGCAAATCCGGATCAACCTCCATGGGATCAAGAGAGGAAAGACGTAGACGTTTTAAGTCTGGCACATTATTCAAGAGACGACGAATCATCTGCCCTAAGGGTGGCGCTCCTGGAAGATCCCCTCCGTAAGAGGTTACATCAACGCCTGTTAAAACGACCTCTGAAAAACCCTGGTTCACAAGTTCTTTAACTTGGTTCACAATCACGCCGATTGGCACGCTTCGGCTATTTCCACGCCCCAAAGGGATTGTACAAAAGGTACAGCGGTGGTCACACCCATTTTGGACTTCAATGAAAGCGCGCGTTTTCCCATCAAAACTTTGGACCAGATGAGGCACCGTTTCCTTAACGGTCATAATATCGTTAACCAAAATCCTTGTGCTTTGATTTGGATCAAAGCTGGATTTAATCATCTTTTCATGATTTCCAATGACTCGGTCCACTTCTGGCATTTTGGCATACTTTTCTGGGTTAATCTGTACGGCACATCCAGTCACAATAATTTTTTTATCTGGATGATCCCGCTTTGCGCGACGAATGGCTTGACGCGCTTGACGCTCAGCTTCAGAAGTTACGGCACACGTATTAAAGATAATCGCATTCTCAAGCCCTGCTTCTTGCGACAAGCCTTTAATAACCTCTGATTCATAAATATTTAACCGACACCCAAAGGTGACAACCTGTGTTTCTGTCATAGAAAATAATATCTTTAAAAAATCACATTCTACCCAAAGGCGCTAAAAGGCGCAAATTTTAAATACTTTCAAAGCCTTTTTTGAGCCAGAAAACTTTGAGTAGGCATCGTTACCTCCCACGGCCAGGTGCTTTTAGGGGGAATGGCAGTTTTAACCTCTGGTACGCCTTTAGAACACGTAATGAAATGAGAGCCATAGCGATCAATATCCAAACGCTGAATCAAAAGACGCGCATCGGGACATAAAACGGGACTTTTTGAAATTAAAATGACACCTTTTTGGCACAAAGCCTCTGCTTGATCATGGGTACGAGCATAGGCAACAGTTCCACAGGGAGTTTTAACCGGGAGAAAGCCATCTTCCGCCACCGGCCACTTCTTCACCTGGGTTTCAAGGAGCCCTAAAGATTCAGACCAAATACGCCCAAGAAATGTTGGCCCTCTCGCTGTTATCCAAAGATTTTCTCCATCACGAACAGCCACATGCTGTGCATCGGGGCCAATAAAAACATCTGGCTTTTCAGCCCACCAAAGCCCTCCAAGACTTAGCAGTAAAAGGATAACGCCAAAAAACCTCATCCATCCGTTCACTATAAAAAGAAAGAAGCTGCCGATCATCATAAAAACCAAAGAGAATGGTGGCATTTGGGGAAGGATAATGGACGACCCTGGCCACGATGCAACAGTTTCTGCAACATGCACCATCAGGTCAATCCCTTGGCCCATAATCTTTAAGAATATGCCCTCCCCGCCAAAAGGCATCGCAATAACTGAAATAAGTGCGGTAGGCATAATCCAAAAGGCCATTAAGGGAATCACGACTAAATTTGATCCCAAAGACTGCAACGTCATTTTTTGAAAGTGGTAAAGGGTAAAAGGAATGGTCGCTAAAGACGCAATAAAGGAGGACAATAAAACTCCCTGCACATAATGAATTCCTTTTCGAAACCATGATCCTTTTGCCCC
This sequence comes from Alphaproteobacteria bacterium, assembly GCA_016869935.1. Classification (GTDB taxonomy): domain Bacteria; phylum Pseudomonadota; class Alphaproteobacteria; order UBA7879; family VGCX01; genus VGCX01. Next base: position 1,378 of record VGCX01000052.1, on the reverse strand, counting down.
CATAACAAAGCGCTTTTTCCAAAACATGTATCCCTCGATTAACGCAAGAACGGCAAAAAAGGATAGGTGAAAACTCGGCATAAAAAGAGCGAGTGGTTGATAGATAAGAACCAAAACCGCAGCCACCATCAAAGACCGTCTCGACAATGGGGGTCGATCAATCAGAATCGCAACCAATCCCACTGTCACCATAATAAACGCGCGCTGGGTTGAAATAGAGGCGCCCGACAGAAGCAAATAAAAAAGGGCCCCAAGAAAAGCGAACGGGGCAGCCATTTTTTTTGTATCATACGTCACACCAACTGTTGGAATCAGACACAAAATACGCCTTAAAACAAAGAAGAATAATCCCGCAATCAGTGTTAAATGAAGCCCAGAAATAGCTAAAACATGAGCAACCCCTGCATCTACAAAGCACTGGCGGGTTTGATTACTAAGGGCAGACCGATCCCCAATAATCAATGCCGCAGCGAGAGCCGCTTTCGTTCCTTCAAGAGAAGCATGAATGCGCGCACTGATATCAGCACGAAATGTTTGTAAAATACTCTTATCTTTCTTGGCTAAAAGGAGGGGAGGACCGATTGCATAGGCTCGACCAACCACTTGGAAAAAATAAGCCCATCGTTTTAAATCAAATCCATTTGGTGTTGCCTTTGGTGGAATAGGCATAAGAACAACCGGTATCTCAAAATGATCTCCAAGGCACGGCAAAGGATCCAATGACCTCCACCGAAGACGAATAACACCTTTCGGCAAAATAAATTTCCAAGGTTTTTTTATGGTTTGAAATCGAATCATCAACCCGGGAGGACCAATCATAATCGTTGGATGATCGGTTGAAAACGAAAGCTCCTGAACTGTGCCTTGAATAGTTGCTCTAAAAATAGGTCGCTTTACCTGCCAAAAACGCCTTGGGCTATCAATAAGTTTCATGTGGATTGAAGGCAGCAAAAAACCCAAAAGCATGACTATTCCCGATTTCCAGAGAAAAGAATGCAAAAGAGATTGAATCCTTAAGGCAGAGATCATCAAGAGCGCCACCCCTCCAACAACGTATAAAACCAAAAAGGAAGGTGGCATTTTGCATAAGAAAAAGAAACCAATCCCTATGCTTAAAAAAAATGGTGACCACTCTATAAAAAAATATGAATTTTTTTTCATCTCAATAAGGAAAATTTTATCCAGAACGAAAGAAAAATCTCAGTTCAAAAAACTGGCGAGCCAAGAATTTTAAAATATTTCAAGACTTTTATGAATTAGGACAGTCGATCAGTCTATTGGTTGTTAATAGATTAGTTAAGCATGCATCAATTCCATGCTTATTATGGAAGATAATCAACGCTTGTTCCAAATAACTATCTTTTTTTCCTCAGCTTCT
>VGCX01000051.1 GCA_016869935.1 Alphaproteobacteria bacterium | reverse complement strand
TGCTGATTCACCTCCCGCAGCCCCCCCTGCACACAAGCCTTGATTTCCAAACAACAAAACCGTTAATACTATACTCAGATAAATCTTATTTATCACAATACCCTTATTCATTTTTTTACCTTTATGTTTTTAGTATAGCATAATAAAAAAATAAAAAAAATCTGCACTTATTTTGTGCCCCTCTTTGTATTTTAATGGGATTGCGCTGATTGAGCCGAGGTTCGTTTTCTTGGGCTAAAGAACCCACGTTCCTTTTTCACGAATTTCTTCATACATCGCATCGGGGGCTAAATCAATTTCCCCGGGCCATGTTAAAGCGCCATAATTTAAAAAAGCTTGATTAAAAAGTTTCTGATCTTGAAGACATGCAAAAACCCCTGCCCTTGGGGAAATAATATACTGAGATAAATCTATACGCCCCCACAGTCCATCCATAAAGATGACGTCAAGGCAAAACCCTGGAAGGGTTTTGATTTCTCTAATCCTCCAGGGAGCGGTTGGTAATATTTTAAGGGCTTGATCTATTTTAAAACCTCGTCTACATGACCATGAAGGGCAAGTTCTTCGCCTAGATCTTTGTTTGAACTTTCTCCAAAGCAGCGGTAACACTTATGATACTGGGTCAACGCCAAATGATCATGACATCCAAACCCATCGAGGGTTTCAATTTTATGCTGATGTAGGTGCGCTACATTTGCTTTGTGGTGATAGGTTCTAGCCGCGATGTGTTCTTCATAAAGATGATGGCTTTGTTCTACGGCTTTTTTCGAAAATCCTTCTACTTTTTTAACCAAAGCTTCAAGGTCATCAATGATTTGCTTTTTCTCATGCTCTGCTTTGTTCACAAACTCTGGATGAATGTAAAAATGCATATGGAGTGCATCTTGAATATCCTTATCGCCTCGCATGACTACTGCTGTTTCAGCTTTTGTGAACCAAGAAACAATCCAGTGCCAAAAACGACGGACCCAACTTTTAATTTTGGGCATCTCTTTTTCTGCAAGGGCTCTTTCTCCAGAAGTTTCAAGTACCCATTCTGCTTCACTGGTTTTAGACTTTAAAAGTTCTAAAGCCTTTTTCAAATCGCTAACACTGGGGTAAAAATAAAGATGAAACCAATCTTTTGCTGCTTGAGAGGCCAGTGTAAAAGGTTCACTTTTTGCAAGCTTTGGTTCAAATAAAACAACGGGATTTCCTTTGTGATGAAGCGCATAAGCCTTTCTTGTAAATATTCCCTTCTTTTCTAAATGGATCCCTTTAACCATATCCCAAGCTCTATGCTTTGGATCTGTTACTGTCGGTGCAATAGGATTGCTGCGCGCGTTCACCCCAATGAAGCTTAGACAGGCAAATAGACACAATAAAACGAAAGGATTATTTTTTTTCATGGTCGCCTCTTTAAAATTATAGTTATATAGATTGATTATAGAGTGATTTTTTTAAATGCACAAGTTTTCTTATCAGTCCTTTTATACCAATCAGGGAATTGAAACCCTCCATAAAAGCTTTGTGGAATTTTTAAATCAACACACTGAACCAAAAACTCTTGTTGAAAAGGCAATCGTTCTTGAAAAATTCCTAAGCCAACAGTTCCAGATCGAAGAAAAAATCAGCCACCTCCGTGAAAAAGAACTGAACCTTCAAAAGATTTTCCATTGTAAACGACGTTTCGTTCAACGTCATGTGGTTCCTCTTTATAAAGCGCCACTCTCTAATGATAGTATTATTTTAAGGCAAGAATTATCAACGGTAATGGGGGTTCCTTTTGATGGAGATGAACTACTATTTGCAAGCCATATTCTTAGATGGTTGGACAACAAAGAACTTTATAAAGACCAATTAGAAAAAGCAGAGCGCTATGCGGCGTGGGCTCTTTTTTCTGAAGAAGGCCAGACATTCCATCGTCATGGTGTCTTATTTCATCTCCCGCAACCTCTTGACTTTGAAGCGCTTTTCCCTTTAAGACGCCGTCAAGATCAAAGCCTTGAATCGGTCTATCAAATTGAGAGAAAAGGGTTTGATTGCACGGATCAAAAGCCCCAGGATGGATATGCCCAAGATCAAGCCCAGTATTGCCTAACATGCCATCGTCAGCAGAAAGATTCGTGCCGCAAAGGTCTGGATCAAAAGATAAATCCCTTGGGAGAGCCTCTAACCGGATGCCCCCTTGATCAAAAGATTTCTGAAATGATGGAGGCAAAGCAACAGGGCCACACACTTGCAGCCCTTGCCATCATTACAATCGACAATCCTATGGTTGCAGCGACTGGTCGTCGTATTTGCAATGCCTGTTCAAAGGCATGTATTTTCCAAAAACAAACGCCTGTGGATGTTCCAAGCGTTGAAACGGAGATTCTTGAAGCAGTTCTAGATCTTCCTTGGGGGTTTGAACTTTATAGCTTGCTTACACGGTGGAACCCCCTTCGTGAAACAGGGCCCTTACCTGCCCCTTCAACTCACAAGAAGGTTTTAGTGGTTGGGATGGGGCCTGCAGGTTTTGCCTTAAGCCATCATTTATTGAACGATGGGCATACGGTCGTTGGAATTGATGGGTTAACGATCCACGACCTTCCCCCTGCCCTTAAAGAACCTAAGCTGATCAAAAATATTAAGGATTTTTTTGAACCCCTAGACAATCGTCAAATCAAAGGCTTCGGCGGTGTTGCTGATTATGGCATTACAGCCCGTTGGAACAAGAATTTTCTGTTGATCATTCGCCTAATTTTAGAGCGACATCCCCAGTTTATGATGCTGGGTAATACCCGCCTTGAAAGCACCCTTACAACAGAGCAAGCTTTTGATTTTGGATTTGATCATATTGCCTTGTGTATGGGCGCTGGAAAACCTAATGTCTTGGACATTCCAAACAGTCTAGCCCCGGGCGTTATGCAGGCCAATGATTTTTTAATGCGCCTTCATGTTCAAGGGCTTTCCCAAAAAAATGGGGGATACCCCCTGCTCCTGCAATCGCCTATTGTTGTGATCGGCTCTGGATTAACCGCTGTTGATGCCGCAACGGAAGCAAAGGCTTATTATGCCCTCCAAGACAATAGAGAACCTGATTCTGTTGATGTTAAGATCTTGTACCGAAAAACAATTCAAGAATCCCCTGCGTACCGGAAAAACTACGAAGAGTTGAAAAATGCTATGGAAGAAGGTGTTGGGTATTTAGAAAACAAAAACCCCCAGGAATTTTTAGTAGGCGCTGATGGACGGATTCAAGGAATCTTGTGCCGTGATGGAACAACAATTCCGGCAAAAACCGTTTTGATGGCTCTTGGCACCAATCCCCAGACAGTAATTGCAGAAGAAAACCCAAATTTGTTTCAAAAAGAGGGGATGTTTTTAAGCGTTCAAAAAGATCATAGCCCTTTTACTACAACCCTTTTTGATGCTGATCGCTTCGTAAGCTTTTTGGGGGACCTGCACCCTTCTTTTAGTGGAAGTGTCGTTCATGCACTCGCAAGCGCTAAGAAAGCCGCCCCTTGCATTACGGAAAAACTTTTAAAGCATAGTCCTTTTTCGACCCTATCAACCCACGAATTTTTCAATGCGTTCAAGGATCAAATCATACCACGGGTTCAACATATTGAAAGAAAAGAGGATTGCACCCGTTTAAAAATTAGGGCTCCCTTGGCTGCAAAAAATTTAAATCCGGGGCAATTTTTTCGTCTTCAAATCCTAACAACCCCAACAACATTAGAAACCATTCCTTTAATGGCGGTCCCATCCATGGATAGGGAAGCCATTCATTTTTCCCTAAAACATTCAAAAAAAACAGACGCCTTTTTAAAAAATCTTTCTCTAGGGGCCCCTATTTCCTTAATGGGGCCAACGGGTAATTCTTTAGAAATTCCAACTAGAAAAACTGTCCTGTTGATCGGTGAACCGATTCACAACGAAACCCTTGAATTTATAGGGCATACAATGAAAAAAAAGGGATGCAGGGTGTTATACAACGAAAAACCATCTGTTGATGTTGATGAAGTTTTTGTCATCGACCCCCTAAAAAATAACAGAACATTTTTAGAACAATTCAGTGAGACCAAGATTTCAAACCTTGTTCCAACCTCTATGTATTGTATGATGAAGGGAATTTGCGCCCAGTGTCTTCGACTATCAAAAGATCCAAAAACTGGAAAAGAGGTTTTCGTTTTTGGATGTCAAAAATCCATTGATAGGATTGATGCATCATAAGAAAGCGCCGCCTGTTGTAAACGATCCCAATGGGGCCCTTTATAAAAAATGTTCTTAATGCCATGACGCAATGCTGAAAGCGCGTATCCTGGGCAATCCCCACAATCTACAGAAAAATAAGGCACCCAATCGGGATATTCTTTTTGCAATAATTCCAAATATCCCCAAGCAACCCCCATACCCAAGGAACAAAGACTATGAAAAGAAAGACACATCAAGGGTTTTTCCAAAGAAGGTTTGTGGTTCTTGGTAATATCTAAAAAATCTTGGAAAGAATTAATACTAATTTTCATTTTTTTTCATTTATTTGAAAGGTACCCAAAAAAATTCCCTGCTGCAATCAGCATTTCTATTAATTTTCGGCAAAATAAAAATTTTTTTTACTTATCCCATTGAAAATTAAAAACGCTGCATTAAATAACATTCCTCTTAATAAAAAAAATAAAAGGATTAAATTATGAAAACTAAAACCCGCATTATGTTACCACTATTATTTTCTATATTTTCTGCAAATACAGTCATGGCACAAGAAGGCGAAGGAGCGCCCGCAACACCTTCACGCCCCATATCATCAGGACTGCCCGTAACGCCCTTTACACCAAAAACAATGGATCTATTGGCAGCAGCTTTCGGTAGTCCTGTTGCACAAGCCCGTGATACACGCTCTGCAGGTTCTGTGGCTGCGTTTTTAGAACACGGAGACGGTGATGAAGCGGATTGGCTCACTGACACTGGACCTATTCATGCAGGTGTTAGCGCCCCTGTTACTGCAAGTGCTTCTACCGTTCATAGAGGTGCTGCTTCTGATGCTTCTAGTACTTCAGCAAGCTCTTCTGAACAGCAAGATCCTTTTGCTACACTTTTTGACGCACCAGAATCTGAAGCTCACACAGCAGTCCTTCCTCCTTTAGACGGTGAAGTCATGAGCCCCAGCAGACCAGCTTTAGCTGCATCAGGAACAATTAACAACCGAATTCGTTTTGGTAACGTATTTGACGTTATAAACGAAACTAGCCCTAAAAAACGTCCTAAAGGACATGGCTACGATTTAAGAAAAGAGCCTGCCAAAAAAGTTAAAGAATAAGCTTTTTTTATTCTTCCTCTTCTTCCTCTTCCTCAGAGGAAGAAGAGTTTATTCCCCCATTGTCCCTAATCCGAACACTTTCAATACCTGTACCGATTTCTTCTTGTGGAATATTTACAAGCGGTAGCAGCCGTGTACGAGACAACTGAGCCATAATACCCTCTACGGGGCTAATATTTGCCTCTTCAACGCTTTGGTTAATTAAAGATAGTAGATTCCTTTGCTCAGGGGACTGAGTCAAACTTCCGATGAAATTAATGAGCCGCCCATCAGCCGTTACCAAGAACCCGTCCCCATAGACAATCACATTGCCGTAAATATAGGTTGGAATATTTTTGAAATATAGCCCCCCTTGCAGATGAATTGTTTCCTTGTGGTTGATATCCCCGATATCGATACGCTTGAAACTGAATCGATTCCTATTCAAAAGCTGTGCTGACCTAAAGTTAAAGGCGGTCATGGCTTGACCACTTGGCGCTTCGATTGCAAAACCACGCCCCCCTGTCTCTGGAATAAGGATCAACCGATCGGTCGTCACTTTTCCGGCCCAATTAAAGTTCGTATCAGGGATCAAAAACTCAACCGTTTCCGCATGCACATCCTGTGTAATATCCGTTGTTGTATTATCGATATCCCAGGTCAGCTTCTTAAGACGTGTTGTTCCGCCAATAACGCCATTTTGGGTAAATCCATTGCGTTCGATAATTTTTAGCGTATGATACCCATCAATGGACCCTGCTGTAACAGTTTTTGCATCAAACTCTGTTGCCGCTGTCAAAAGCACGCTGCCATTAATCGTGAGAGCCCCTGGCGTGTTAATGACACCGCCTAGATGCGTTGGTCCATTAAGGGTAATGTTCGTGGATGGATTTATTGTCCGCTCTAGGCTAAGGGTAATAGGCTCTGCACTACCTTGTGTAATGGTTAAATTATGGGCGCCCCCTGCTTGCCAATAAACCCTCCCTCCAAAATAAATAGGGCCATTAGTAGTATTCGTAAAGGTTGCATTCCCTGCACGAGTAAGCTTTGTGTGCCCCTTCAACCACAACCCATTTTGGGTTGTAATATCACTTCCAACAATGATTCTATCCATCGTTGTCGATTCAATATGCAAAGCATCCGCCACCCAATCTGTACCGCAGGTAATGTCGCCTGGGAAAATGATGGATAGTTTTTCCAAATTTGAAAAGGTCGTTAAGGTCGTTAACGTATTCCCCACCGCAGCAGAAGTAAGAGATAGATTATATTTCCCGCCATCACTTTGAGCAGAGTTTGTCATAGTAAGAGCCCCTGTCGTATCAATACTTACATCCCCCAAAAGACGAACAGGTTTTGTGATCGCAAGCGTTGATTGTCCAATAATATCGCCACTTAAATAAATTATATCAGGAATATCAATGGTTGCCGCATTCGGGAACGTTGTTTTTCCAATAAGAGCAAAGGTTCCTGTAGCGTTGGGATTTGCTGACCTTATAATAATCCCTTGCTGGCTATCGGCGGCTAAAGCCTTCCCAGCCATATCTTGGCCTAAGCTTTCGATTCTACGATTCGCCCCAAAAGTTGTATTAGCCGGAAGAGACACAAGGTCTTTTGATAGAATATTACCAGTCAACGTCAATTCTCCCCCAACACCGCTAGCATCCAATCCCCCGATGGCACCACCCGCGCCAACCTCAGGAAGAATCACCGCCCCTGCAGTAGCCAGCGTTGTCATGCCCGCCCCCCTGAGATGGCCTGTTGAAAGCCCTAAAACGGTCCCTGTTGTTGCTGTATAAGTACGATTCCCAAGAACATTAATAGTATGAGTCCCTGATACGGTAATATCTCCTGTATCAGCGATAATCGATAAATTTTGAAGCGCGTTGATATGCCCAAGATGCTGAACTTTAATAGCGTTCGGGACTTCTATCGTTAAGCTATGGGCTGTTGTGCTCAATGAGTTAAAATGAGGCAAAGGATCAAGGGGGTTTGGATCAACTCCTACGCCACGATCACCATAAATATATCCTGTTTGTGCAATCAGTGTGGTATTGCCCCTTAAATAAACATGAGGTGTATGGAAATCGATATTGTGATAGGCTTTTACTTGCCCTTGTAATTCTACACGATCTTGGCTTTTAAGAATGATGTCTCTTAGAAGATGGGTCGCGTCTTCGTGTTGGGCAATACCCCCTGTAATGATGAGAGGTCCTGCTTGTGTATCAAAGGTTGCGTCAATATTACCCGCGGTTGCTTTAGCTATAAGACTTCCGTGAATGGTCAACCGTGCATTAGAAAGGTACCTACTTGTATTGCTAACAATAACATCGCCCCCGACAAGATCCAGAGGAACATGAGCGCCTGCAAGATTTACACGCCCCGTTGCATCCACATTGCTATCCATTAAAAAGCCGTTGACGGCCTCAATTCTTTTGAGGGTTCCGATTCTAAAGTGTTGCAAGTTAAACGGCTGAGTGCTAACGATCTTCATCGTTAGATCTTTGGCAGGATTGAGACCTTCGGCAGGCTTATTATCAAAATGCATACCGTCATACAGAACATTAATCACCCCTTGTGCCGATGAAACTGTGTGAAGTGTTGCGTGGCTACCACCCCCCAAAACAACACGGTTCGCATCAAAATTAATATCCCCTTTAGCATAAAGATCTTGATCTAGGTGAATTGTTCCAGCCGTAAGAGAAAGGATTCCATTAATTGGACTTACTGAAGTTCCAAAGGGACCGTTAATCGTAATACTACGACCATTTGTTCTTGCTCCTGCCTGAATAGAAAGATTATTCGTTGAAGAAACTCCTCCAGAAAATGTAACATTACTAAGTGATGTTATCGTCGTTGGCGCTAAAACTCTAACAAGCCCTGAAAACGTAATTCCATTGTCAATACTAATAGCAGCCGTTTGACCGGTTGGCGCTGTAATGTCAACGGGGTCTAAGAAAGCAATAGATCCTGGGAAAGACATGCTACCAATAGTGCTGACACCACTGATTTCAATATAATTTGGATCTGCAACATCAAGAGATAATGTTCCATGAATCGTGAAATTCGATCCCCCAATGTTGTTAAAGGTAAGTTTTTGAGAAGCAAAAGTAAAGTCTTGGAAATGGCCTGATAGCCAATCGCCCAGAGTATTTCCATCACCAGTAAATTGTTTATTGAAAATATTGAATATAAAAGAAGGATATGTTGGAGTCGCTGTTGCTTTTCCAAAAATCTTGTAAGTGTTATGATAGCGGATTAGATCGTTTGATGACAACCCAGCGCTACCTGTTAAAGTAAGGCTGCTTCCTAGGTTAATGGTCTCAACAGGTTGCAAGACACCATAAACATCGATACTGCTACCAATTCTACCTGCCAATGTTGAAGTTGTTACTCCCCTAAGAGTGACTGTAGAATCAATTGGCGCAAAGATATCAGAATTAATCGCTAAGTTAGTGGCCTCAAGACTTAGGTTTTTTGTAACTGTCAAAGGCCCAGAAACTAGTATATTTCCAGATGGCCCAAAGCCTGTTAAATCGATAGCGACAGGCATTGTTGTATCAAATGTTGTTATACCTGCAATAGTCAATGGTAAAGCAATCGATAAGGCGTTTGCGTAAATATTTCCTTGAAGGGATAGAGCTCCCGTTCCCCCTGCTCTTTGGAACGTCAAAGTGCCGCTACGATTTGTGTTACTGCCAATCCCCCCTGCAAGATAAATCGTTCCATTGGCAACTTGGAATGTGTAATCTCCTAAAAGATTGATGGGACCATTAACAGAAACTCCCCCAGAACCTTGTGCAATCATCGTTGTGACACCTGTAATGTTCCACGTTCCCCCAGTAACCGTCACACCCGTTGATCCATTGGACGTAAGGCTTGTTGCCCCTGTGGCGGTCAGTGACGCGGGACTAAAGGCAATATTGCCAGAACCACTCGCAAGCATTGTCAATGCTACTGTGTTCCACGTTCCCCCACCAACCGTCACACCCGTTGATCCATTGGACGTAAGGCTTGTTGCCCCTGTTGCTGTAAGAGCCGTCGGGCTAAAGGCAATATTGCCAGAACCACTCGCAAGCATTGTCAATGCTACTGTGTTCCACGTTCCCCCACCAACCGTCACACCCGTTGATCCATTGGACGTAAGGCTTGTTGCCCCTGTTGCTGTAAGGGCCGTCGGGCTAAAGGCAATATTGCCAGAACCACTCGCAAGCATTGTCAATGCTGCTGTGTTCCACGTTCCCCCAGCAACCGTCACACCCGTTGATCCATTG
>VGCX01000050.1 GCA_016869935.1 Alphaproteobacteria bacterium | reverse complement strand
CTGGGAAACCCAAAGGGGATGCCCCTTTTCTTGTTCCTTTTGTCAGCATAAAGAAGCGGATCCTAGCAAAAAAAGACGCCCTTTTGCCGAAGAACGGATTGATCAAGAAATTGATTGGATTGCATCATCGCGTATTAATGATATCGCCGTTTTAGATCCGACTTTTAACTCGGGGGGAAGTTATTTGCATATTTTAGAGCGATTAGCTCATAAGAAATTCCAGGGAAAGATTTCCCTACAGTGTCGCATTGAAATGGTGAGTCCTGCGTTTTTGGATTTGGTTCAAGAAATTAATCGTTTTGGGAAAGTTGTTTTAGAATTTGGATTGCAGACCATTCATAAAGAAGAAATGAAAATTATTGAGCGTCCCAACAATCTCACCAAAATTAAATCGCTTCTTCCAGACGTTATTAAAAGAGGGATTGAGACAGAAATTTCTTTAATTTTTGGACTACCTAAACAGACGATTCAGTCTTTTGAAGAAACTATCAATTTTTGTAAAGATTATGGGGTTTCAAAGATTTGTGCTTTTCCCTTAATGCTTTTAAGGGGAACAAAACTCTATGACCGCAAGAGCGAACTTGGGCTTATAGAATCAACAGATGTACATTTTAAAATCCCGCGTCTTCAAGACGGCATTCCCCACGTTGTGGCAAGTCCTTCTTTTTCCTATGAGGATTGGTTAAGGATGGGGGAGATGGCTGAAAAGCTTGAAGACAATGGGTAAGATAGCCAGTAAACCAATAAAGAGCTCCGTATAAAGCAGAATCAACGAAAATCATTCAATTTCTGAATATGAACGTCACCTCCTGGAAAGCGAGCGACTATATCTAATTCTCCTCCCAGTGCTACAATATACTTTCGCAGGCTGCTTATATACATATCTGTTCTGTTCTCAAGCCGTGCAAGAGCTGCTTGTTTTATGTGAAGCATTGCAGCCAAATTTTCTTGTGTTAACAGCATTGCTTTTCTGAGCTCTGCAAGCGCCATTTCCTGCCGCAATACGACAAGCTTATCTTGGACATTTTTTTTAGATTCAGGCGACATTGCCTTCTTGAGTTTGTTAAACGAATAATGGCCGCTCATAATAGCTTCTCCTTTTTCAGTTCCTTAAGATGTTCTTCATAGAGTTTATCAGCAATCGGGATATAAATTTCATACCACCGCTTATTGCCTTTTTTATTCCCACCAATTAAAAGTATAGCCGACCTTCTTGGGTCAAACGCATATAAAACACGTAGAGGGTTTGATTGACTTTGAATTCTAAGCTCTCGCATATGTGAATGCTTTGACTTTTCAATGCCGCTTGAAAACGGAAAGGCGAGTTGTGGCCCTTTTTCTTCTAGCAAAGCTACAACCGCCACAATATCTTCTTGCTGCGGCTCTTCCAGAGTTTTCCACCAAGATTCAAATTCATTTGTATATTCTACGTTCCAGTCCATGAATTTATAATATTACATATTTGTAATGTGTCAAGTCTATGATGTAAACAATCCTAGCGCTTTGGTTCATCTTTATGTATGATAGCCCTAAAAGAATACGTGATATTTCTATGTTACAAACATTTCGTGGAACCCATGACCATCTGCCTGATGTGGCCGTACGTTATGATTATATTATAAAGGTTGCTCAGCATTGGGCAGGGCTTTATGGCTATAATCTTGTTAGTACGCCTATTTTTGAATATGCAGATGTTTTTTCAAGAACCCTTGGCGATACATCCGATATTGTCACCAAAGAAATGTTTGTCTTTGAAGATCGCCACGGAGACAAGCTGGTCTTAAGGCCCGAAGGCACTGCGGGGCTCATGCGTTGCCTTTTATCAAATGGCCTTATGCATCAATTGCCCCAAAAGTACTTTTATGCAGGGCCCATGTTTCGGTATGAGCGGCCTCAGAAAGGGCGTACCCGCCAGTTTCATCAAATCGGCGTTGAATTTATGGGGGAAGCATCACCCCTAAGCGATGGAGAAGCCATCACCCTAGCGTGGGATGTTTTAGGCGCTTTAGGATTAAAAAATAAAGTAGCGCTTCATATTAATTCGCTGGGTGACACAGAAAGCCGCCAGGCTTACCGCGGTTTATTGGTTGAATATTTTTCGGATTTCAAATCAGAATTATCCCCAGATAGCCAGGAACGCCTTTTAAAAAATCCCTTGCGTATTTTGGATTCCAAGGACCCAAAGGATCAAGCGCTCGTTGCAAAAGCGCCTTCTTTAGAAGGGTCGCTTAATAATCTATCCAAAGATTTCTTCGCCCGTGTGTTGGAAAGTTTAGACCTTTTAAAGATTCCCTATAGTATTAATCCTCGCCTTGTTCGGGGTCTTGATTATTACTGCCATACAGCCTTTGAATTTGTGACCGATACTTTAGGCGCCCAAAGTGCCGTCCTTGCAGGGGGGCGGTATGATCGCTTGGCTTTAATGATGGGGCATAAGGAACCTATCCCCAGTATTGGATGGGCCGCAGGTATTGAACGATTGGAGCTGATGCTTGATCAGCCTGTTTTGGGGGCAAGACCCTTGAGCCTTATTCCGATCGGTGAAGCGGCTGAAAGGAAAGTATTGGGATTAGCGCACGATCTTCGATTGTCGAATATTTCTGTTGTTATGGCTCCATCGGGGAATTTAAAATCCCGCATGAAATACGCTAATAAAGTGAATGCCCAAGCAGTTCTTATCTTGGGGGAGGATGAATTGCAAAAAGGAACGGCCGTTTTAAAAGAACTTGATAATGGGAATCAGCAGGAAATCCCTTTATCTCAGATAAAAGATGCGTTAAAAAGACTTTCATGAGCTTATCAGAAAAATTACAAAAACTAATAGAACGCCGCCAGCTTTTAGAAGAAAAGCTTAGCCATGCGCATACCCTTCCTTCTGAAGAATTTGTCAAATTCTCCAAAGAGCACGCCGAGATTCAGCCAGTTGCCGATGCGGCCATAAAACTACAAACGGCTCAAAAAGAGCAGGATGATCTTCAGGCGATGCTTAAGGATCCTTCTTTGGATCCAGAAATGAAGAGCATTGCGCAGGAAGAGATCGAGCAGCTAAAGCATCGCATCCCAGAAATTGAGCATGAAATTAAAGTCCTTCTTCTCCCCAAGGATGAAGCCGATGAACGCAATGCCATTATCGAAATTCGCGCTGGGACAGGGGGCGATGAAGCGGCCCTTTTTGCAAAAGATCTTTTGGAGATGTACGAAAAGTACGCCCTATTGAAAGGATGGAAATTTGAACTCCTTCATCTGACAGAAACAGATATTGGTGGCGTGAAGGACTTGAGCATTTCCATTGCCGGCAAAAATGTGTTTGCACGGTTAAAGTTTGAATCAGGGGTCCACCGCGTTCAACGGGTGCCTGAAACAGAAACACAAGGACGTGTTCATACCTCAGCCGCAACGGTTGCGGTTCTGCCAGAGGCTGAGGAAGTCGATATTCACATTGAAGAAAAAGACTTGCGCATTGATACGTATCGAGCCTCTGGCGCGGGAGGCCAACACGTCAATAAAACCGATAGCGCTGTTCGTATTACTCACATTCCCACGGGGGTTGTTGTGCAGCAACAAGATGAAAAGTCTCAGCATAAAAATCGTGCTAGAGCCTTAAAGATTCTTCGGGCCCGTCTTTATGATATTCAACGGGAAAAAATTGCAGCAGAACGGGCGAAGGATCGCAAACAACAAATTGGAAGTGGTGATCGGTCAGAACGTATTCGGACCTATAACTTTCCTCAGGGACGTGTGAGCGACCACCGCATTAACTTGACCTTGTATAAAATTGATCTTGTAATGCAAGGAGAAGCCCTGGATGAAATTATCGAACCCCTTATTGCAGAAAGTCAGGCGCAAATGCTTGCAGAGGTGAACGAATGACTCAAACCAACTTTTCTCATATACCCCTTCCTCTTTCTGTTCAGACTGCCATGATTGAAACAGGCGTTTGGACAGCTGACTGTCCTGTTTCTTTAAATCGACTGTCGCTTGTACAGTTTGAACATCATGATTTTCATCACACAATTCATTACGATGGGAGTTTTGTCGTTTTTGATGTTTTAGCACCCCATGTAGAAAATATCATGCGGCATCTTTTTCTACAGCGTTTTCCCATTCATAGTGCAAAAAGAATAGAGCTTTTCAACGGTAGTGACGAAGCATCCATGTCTGTGAACAATAGCTCAGCGTTTAATTTTCGAACGATTGCTGGAACCACTCGCGTTTCCCTTCATGGGTATGGCGCAGCGATTGATATTAATCCTATACAAAATCCTTGTCTTTGTAATCCAAAAGTCGCTGGGGATAAAGGATATAGCACAGTGGAAGTCTGGCCGGCGGAGGGAACAGCTTATCTTAATCGAGCCAATCAGCGTCCTGGGATGATAGAATCTATTGTGGATGTTTTTGCAGAAAACGGATTTCGGGAGTGGGGTGGATCGTGGGATCACAAGCCAGACTACCATCATTTTCAAGTGACGCGTCCTCTTGTGGAACTTTTAGCGTCCATGACAAAAGATCATGGTGATAGGCTTTTTAGGGCTTATGTTCATCATAAGGACATTGGACCTTTGAACGAAGGTACTGCAGCTGAATATCTAGAGGATCCAGAAAAGTTTATGAAAACACGGTTGGGTTGATGAACCTTTCTGAAGTTTTGCAATGGGCGCGAGCTTATGATGCGTCCGTCTCTCTGCCTGCTATTCGTATTCTTTTAGCAAGAACCTTAAACCAATCACCCCTTTTTCTTCTAAAGAATCCTTCTTATGTATTACAAGCAGAGAATTTGAAGGCTTTTCAAGGGGCTATAAAAAAACTCTCTGAAGGGATGCCGCTTTCTCGTATTTTGGGGGAGCGAGAGTTTTGGAGTCTTCCCTTTAAGCTGAATGAATCAACATTAGATCCAAGGCCGGATAGTGAATGTTTGGTTGAGGCTGTGATGCATCAGATACCCGATTCTACAAGCCCCTTAAGGATTTTGGATCTTGGGACAGGGACTGGATGCTTGCTGATATCATTGCTGTCTGAATATCCTAAGGCAGTAGGGATCGGGGTTGACCAAAGCGCTCAAGCCTTAGATGCAGCACGAACTAATGCAGATAATTTATTGGAAAGCCCAAAACGGGTTTCTTTTGTTGAAAGCAATTGGTTTTCAGAGGTTCAAGGGACGTTTGATGTTATCATAAGCAATCCCCCTTATATTTCAGAAAATGAATATCAAGTTCTTGATAAGTCTGTTAAAGACTACGATCCCCAGGCTGCTTTGGTTGGAGGAGAGGATGGCCTTCAGGCGTACCAGCATATTATCCAAAATGCTAGACCATTTTTAAATCCTGAAGGGATACTTGTGCTGGAAATTGGGTATCAACAAAATGAGTCTGTTAGTGTTTTATTAAAAGAAAATAGTTTTCAACGAGTCGCTATTCAAAAAGACCTTGCAGGGATTGATCGTTGCCTGGTATCGAAACTATGCGCTTAACAATGCTGTAAAATCAATGATATTCCCAAAATATTCTGATGCATAAACAGAGTCGCTTACACCATTAACATGAATGAGAACGGGACAGACACCGTATCCTCGAGGAATAGAAAGCCTTTGAATTTTTTCTTTTACCTCATCGGCGGTTTTCTGACCGATAGGATTAGTCGAAAATTTTATTTCGCAGGCATAAAGCATATTATATTTTGTTTGAATCAGATAGTCGATTTGGCATCCCTTAGTAATCGCTGTCTTTCTTTGAAAGAAGGGATTGTCACAAACAATTGTGTTGGGGTCTATTTTGAGAAGATCTATAATTTTTCGTCTATTTTTTAATACAAGATTTTCAAACTGTAGGCCGATAAAAGCATCCCATCCAGGCGTTGTTGAGATAGGAAGGGTGTTGAATGTGTCGTTAAGTATTTTCTGTTTATTTTTTGCAATATATCGCAAATAAAATCTTAAATAATTATCACTCAGCCTAAAGTGGCTGAGTGCTGATTTTTTTTTCGTTTTTAGACTCCATGTGAAGTCTCTTGTTAAAAAACCAGCTTCGATTAAGTTGCTCAAATATTCACTTAGAACACCGCTTTTAGCGTACCCCAATTTTTGGACAATATCGTTAAAATCTAATTGTTGGCTTGAAAGAAGTTCAACAATATTACGATATGTAAGATTATTGGTGCTAAATAAATCATTAAAAATCAAATCGAATTCATTGACAAGAACACCTGACTTATCAAAGCACAGATGTTGGATGTTCGCATCTGCAGATAGGTTCCCCCTTACTTGTTCAAGATACCAAGGAATGCCACCTGTAATAGATAAAATTTTTAAAACCTCGTAATCATTCCCTTTAAAGCCATAGTTTTCTAAAAACTCTTTTGATTCTGCTAAAGATAGTTCTTTTAAGGTAATATAAAGAGATATTCGACCAAAGAATCCAGTGCTCTTAATAATATTCTTCTCGATCCATGTGGATACAGAGCCACAGAGAATAAAAATTATTTTCTTATTGTCTTTAAATAAGAGGTCCCAAGCATTTTTGAGTTTGCCAAGAAATGTTGGATCTTCTGATCCCATCCAAGAGATTTCATCAAAAGCAATAATATATTCCTTATGAGCTATTTCTTTGGCAAGAGCTTGAAATAGTTCATACCAATCAGAAGCAACTAGTTTTGGAAAGTTAAATTCCTGGGAAAGCTTATCGGCAAATTCTTGCCGTTGCATTTGGGCTGTAATTTCGGTTGTAGGCGGAAGAGCCGTAAATTTAAATAATTTTTTTCCTTTGGCAAATTCTTGTATCAGAGTACTTTTTCCTGTTCGTCTTCTGCCTTTAATGACAACCAAACTGGAAGTTGATTTGCCATAGAGGGACTTTAATTGTTCAATTTCTTTTTTACGACCAATAAATTTTTTCATATCTTTTTCTCATCAACTGCACAAAATCAATAATTATATATTTTGTGCATATAAAAACTATACCAAAGCCCTGCACAAAATCAATAATTATATATTTTGTGCATATAAAAACTATACCAAAGCCCTGCACAAAATCAATAATTATATATTTTGTGCAGGATTATTTCCTTTAAGGTTTTTTTGCCAAGTTTATTTGCATTAATTTTTTTTTGCATGGAAATATTTTTTTTGGTAAAAATCTAAAAAAGATTCTAATTTATGGGGTGTTTTTTTTATTTTTTTTAGGAAAGCCCCTATATTTTTCCTGGTGAAAGTGCTATAAATCCCTAAGATTTCTGGACTTTTTTGGAAATATGACTAAAACGTTAATTATATTTCAAAAAAAAATTTAAAAAACACTTGAAATCTTATTTTTTATGTATTATGTTAATATTGTAGGGTTAAGTAATTAACTTTACGGCAGTGTCCTTGTACCATCTTGCCTCCCAAATCTC
This sequence comes from Alphaproteobacteria bacterium, assembly GCA_016869935.1. Taxonomy (GTDB): domain Bacteria; phylum Pseudomonadota; class Alphaproteobacteria; order UBA7879; family VGCX01; genus VGCX01. The sequence continues at coordinate 2,235 of VGCX01000050.1, read as the reverse complement.
ATTAATACCGGGGCACTGCTTCTTCCTAAGCGCTCAGGCCGCAATGGCTCAGCGCTTTTTTTTTGCCTGTAAGAAATGAATTCTAATACCAAGTTCCATTTTTAAATGAACTCTAGGCGACCAAAGGTGAGGGCGAAGGAGCCCCCGGACTTGATCTGGGGTAACTGACCTGAATCTTGCAGGTCAACGATGGGGGGGTACAAAAAGGGGATTTGGTTAAAAGCTATAAGTTCTTCGAGGATAAAGGGCTTTTATAACGTCTTCTGCTGACTCCCATATTTTTTCTCCAAATTTTACACTGTCGTTTGGAAATGCCCAAAGTGATTGATAAGAATTATCAGGGTTTTTATTTAAAAAAAGATTTAATTTTATGGAACCAAAGGTAACCTTAATTGATAAGGACCTTCTAGGCGATTCGCTTAGGATATCTATAATATAGGCGGCAGCAAGCTGTGCCAAAGACTGCTGATCGTCAACTTTAAAAACATCCCCTCTAGAAAAAGCACGTATAACTTTTTTTGCGGCATCTGTTTCTTCAGCACTCCATTCCCCGTAGGCGGTCTTTCCAAACAATAATACGCACAATCCAATATATAAAATTTTGAGGTAATTTCAAAATTGAATAGGCAGGGTATTTTTTTGTAAGAAGTGAAGAAAGAGAAGGTATTAGAGGTCACTTTATGGTAGATTAACTACAGTAAAAAAAAGGAAACCTCTAATGATTGAAAAGCTATCACACCACTGGGGATTAATGCAAGGATATCTTTTCCCCAATCTTGCAAAAGTAGAAGAACTTTGTCCAAAGACCGATCGACATCGTCGTTTAGTCTATGTTTTAGAGTTTGTTCGGGTTGAAAATTTTATTCGGTATTTTGAGGGGCATGTTGGTCGCCCTGAAAAAGATCGACAGGCGATTGCCCGTGTTTTTATCGCCAAAAGTATTTACAACAGGGCGAAGACGAAAGATATGATCGATTTATTACATATTGATCCTGTTCTTCGGCGTATTTGTGGATTTGAGTCCAAAAAAGGGATACCGTCTGAATCTACTTTTTCCAGAGCATTTAAAGAATTTGCAAACAGTGGACTTGCCGAGTTGCTTCACGAACAATTTATTACAATCTATCACAAGGATCGCCTAATTGGACATATCTCTCGAGATTCAACAGCCATTGAGGCAAGAGAGAAAGCTTTTGTAAAACCATTGGACGCGACAAAACCTGTGTCTGCTAAAAGAGGGCGACCTAAAAAAGGAGAAATCCATCCTGCAAAAGAAAAGTCTCCCACACGATTAGAACGACAGGGTTCTATGTCTTTATTGGAAATGCTTGATGACTTACCAACACAGTGTGATATTGGCGCAAAGAAAAACAGCAAGGGCTTTGGGATACGATGGAAGGGCTATAAGTGCCACATTGATGTGGCTGACGGGGACATTCCAGTGAGCTCTCTTTTAACCTCTGCCTCCGTTCATGATAGCCAGGTGGCGCTTCCTCTTTCCAAGATAACCCATAAAAGACTTCCTCATGTGTGTTATGAACTCATGGATGCGGCTTACGATAATCAAATCACCAGAGATCATATCGAATCAATGGACCATGTGCCTCTTATTGACTTTAACCGTAGGGGGCCTAGGGACACAAGACAGTTTGAACCCTTTGAACAGCAGCGTTACAAGAACAGGAGTTCCGTTGAGCGTGTCAACAGTCAGCTAAAAGATAACTATGCAGGGACTAACTTTCGCGTCAGGGGTCCAGAAAAAGTAAAGGCGCATTTATCTTTTGCTCTTCTTTGTATTGCCGTTGAACAGTCCTTAAAACTTCTGTTCTAAACACTCAAACTACAAAACTAAGGTCCTATCCCCCTACACGCAAGATAAAATCACTTTGCCTAAAATCATCTTTTTTGTATAAAATTGAGAAAAAAATAACACCAAAGCCCTAAAAAACCTTAACTCGCTCTAGATCAAACAAAAAACTAACCCAATCAGCCCCAATCAAGCTCTCGTCGCTCAGAATTTTGCAATTGGCTCTATAGTCTCCAAATTTTAAATGAAATTTTAACTGAGAATTTAGTCTATGCCCTGCCTTGAATTTGTCAATACATTCCTGGAAAAAATTGTCACGCTATCCTTCAATACGCTGCCTAAGAAATGATTTTGATGGTTTTTGAAAAAATTCTAATTTTAATATAAAAGCCAATTAAAAAGACTCCATAGAGGTTTTCGTAAAGGTT
>VGCX01000049.1 GCA_016869935.1 Alphaproteobacteria bacterium | reverse complement strand
CTTTGTCGTTTATCCTGTCTATGGGTTTATTGACGCTGATGACAGTGGTGGTGCTTTCACAAGTGGTACTGACTCAAAGGATTAATCCAACCGACCTTTTGATTGCCGCCAGTACGGCAGGCGTGCTTCATAAGCTTACATCCTCCATTCCTTATCTTGAAAAAGCCAGTAACGCTAAGGTAAGAACCTTTGGTCAACAGGCGGCGTATCATATGACCCGGGCCGTGGTTCCATCCCTTGTCAACGTCGCCTATGGTCGGGACGTTTCCTGGGAGAACGTCATGCGGATGCGTGGAAGTTTTGAGACTGTAAAATGGCGTCCCCTACGGGATTCGAACCCGTGTTGCTGCCGTGAGAGGGCAACGTCCTAGGCCTCTAGACGAAGGGGACATAAAAATGCTAAGCATCACCATAACATGTAATACACTCCCTTCCAAAAGTAAAGACCTTTACCAGAGGACATTCCCATGCCATACTCCCTTTAGAATAAGGAGTTAAGAATGATTCGTGACCAACTAGTAACGCATTTAAAGCAAGCACTCATGGCGCAGAACAAAAACCGATTGGCAACGCTAAGGTTAATGGCAGCCGCTTTAAAAGATAAAGACATTGCTGAGCGATCAAAAGGGGTCACAACTGGGATTGATGATACGGCGATTCTGCAAATGTTTCAGACAATGATCAAGCAACGCAATGATAGCGTGGATATGTATCTAAAAGGTGGACGCGAAGATCTAGCCCAAAAAGAAAAAGATGAAATTGTTGTCATTCAAGAATTTTTGCCTCAACAAATGGATGAGGCGGCGATAAAAAAAGCCTTGAAAGAGGCCGCTCTTGAGGTTGGCGCAACGTCTCCTAAGGATATGGGCGCCGTGATGGGGCTTTTAAAAGCGCGCTATGTGGGTCAGATGGATTTTGGCGTAGCGTCTCGTCTTGCTAAAGAGGTTTTAGCGCCCTTATGATAAAATTTTCTGATGGCTTTCTAGAAACCCTCAAATCACGCGTAGATTTGGTGGATGTTGTGAGTCAGCATGTCCCCTTGCAAAAGAGGGGGCGAGAGTTTGTTGCGTGCTGTCCTTTCCACCAAGAAAAAACCCCCTCCTTTACGGTTAGTAATATAAAAGGATTTTATCATTGTTTCGGATGCGGCGCTCATGGCAGCGCTATTGATTTTGTTATGCAAAAAGAAAATCTTAATTTTCCGGAGGCCGTGCAACGACTTGCCCATCAATTTGGGGTTCCCCTACCGCAGGAAGAGGTGACCCCTGCAGATATTCAAAAGAAAACTTTAGAAGAAGACCTGGTTAGGATTCATGAAATAGCTTGTGGCTATTTTACAGCACAGCTCCAAACTTCTTATGGAGAATCAGCACGCCAATACTTGAAAAAAAGAGGCATTCAAAACGAGACTTGCCAAGAATTTCGCCTTGGCTTTTCCCCCAATGAAAGGGCTTCCCTTTATTCTTTCGTAAAAAAGAATTCTTTTTCTGAAGAGGTTTTGAGGGAAAGTGGGTTGTTTGTTTTTCCAGAGGAAGGCGGGTCGCCTTATGATAAATTCCGGGGTCGTTTGATGTTTCCGATTCTGAATCAAAAGGGGGATGTCATTGCCTTTGGGGGTCGCCTTTTAGGGCCAGGAGAACCGAAATATCTTAATTCTCCAGAAACGCCTATCTTTAAAAAAAGTTTTGAACTTTACAACCTGCATAGGGCAAAGCAGTCAAAAACATCAGACCCTTGGTGCATTGTTGAGGGGTATATGGATGTGATTGCCCTTGTTCAGGCGGGATATGAAACGGCAGTTGCGCCGCTGGGAACGGCCTTTACAGAACATCAAATGGCAAAGATTTGGCGTTTTTCAAAAGAACCAGTCCTTTGTTTTGATGGGGATCGGGCAGGTCTTGATGCGTCCCTTCGGGCCGCAAAGAGGGTCTTGCCTTTTTTAAGACCTGCTCATTCTTTATCATTTATGTTTTTACCAGAGGGCCATGATCCAGATAGTTTCATTGCCGCAAAGGGAATTGAGTCTTTTCGAGAGCATCTTCACCAACAGTCTATTCCTTTGAGTCAGGTTATTTGGAGGGATATTTTGAATCAGGGATCCCTTAAAACACCTGAGGGGAAAGCACATATAAAAAAACTCATTCGAGAAACAGCAGAACGTATTGAGGATGTAACTCTTCGTAGTTTTTATCAAAAAGATCTTGACCAAAAACTGTTTGATGCTCAGCGGTTGAGTGTCTCCAAAAAGGGGATGGCCCCTTTAAAAGCATGGAAGCCTTCTATAGATCCATTCTTAAGGGAAAAAATTCTTCTAACAATTTTTTTAAACCAACCTGTTTTGATTGAAATTTTTGAAGAGGAGCTGGTTTCTATAGAATTTACTGAAGAAGCATTTAATGATCTTAAAAAAGATTTGCTCGACTATTATTATTCTAAAAAAAGACTTGAAAAAGAAACTTTGGTTGCCTATCTGAAAGAACAAGGTTATGAGAGGGTTTTGTCCGAGTTGATGAAAGAATCAACGCGTATTCATGTTCCTTCTATAAATCCTGAAAATATTGAAGATCTTACGGCGGAATGCCGTGATATTTTGGGGGCATTTAAGGACCCTCAAAGGCGAAAAGAAGATTTAGAGAGTGCAAAGGAAGTGTTAAAAAATACCTTTGATGAGGCAGCGTGGTTGCGCTTTCAAGCACTCAAAAGCAGCTTTAATAAAAAAGAGTAGATTTTGTATGTTTTATGTTATACTAGACCAGTTTTTTAGAGAGTAGAGGTCATGTCAGAGCAGAATTTGAAGAAGTTTTTACATTTATCAGACGTTCCAGAAGAAGTTTCTTTGTCAAAGGAAGCTATTCAAAAGAATATTCAAAATCTTTTGAATGAGGGAAAAGAACGCGGATTTGTAACGAATGAGGAAGTCAGTAATGTCGTTCCAAAAAAACAACCAGGAGCGCCAGAGATTTTAGAATCACTCTTAGAAACTCTTGCCGATATGGGAATCGATGTTATCAGTGATGACTCATCAAGTAATGTCGTTTCTTTAGGGGAAGAGGATGAGTTAGAGGTTGAGAAAGACTCTGCTCAAATTCTTGGGCATACGGATGATCCTGTTAGAATGTACCTAAGAGAAATGGGCAGTGTGGAGCTTTTGTCCAGAGAAGGGGAAATTGAAATTGCTAAGCGTATTGAAGAAGGTCGCCAGTGCATGATTCAATCTCTGTTTCATAGTCCTCGGACGGTTGAAGCCTTGCTTGATTGGCATCAAGCCCTTTTAGAGGGAAAAATCCTTTTGCGAGACATCATTTCTTTAGAAAGTGCTTATGAAGATGATTCGAATTTCAGTGAAGATGACTTCTCTGATGATATCGATGCCGATGCGGTTATTGAACCTAAGACAAAGCCAATTCTTAAGAAAAAAGAAGATTCTCCTAAAGCGGAGAGTTTAAACGATGATGAGTTTGAAGAAGAAGCCGAAGGATCAGAACTGGAAGCGGATACAGATAATGAAGACCCTGAAACTGTTTCTTTAATGGCAATGGAAGAAGCATTGCTTCCAAAAGTTCATCAGGTTTTTGATGAAATGAAAAAAATCTGTAAGGATTTAACCGTGCTTCAGACGAATAAAAGAGCCGCTGCAATTAAAGGGGAAAAATTTCCAGAGGCACAGGCAAAGAAAATCAGAACGTTGGAAACGAAGGTTGTTGAGCTTTTGAAGGATCTCTCTATACATCCTTATCGTATTGAAGAACTGATACAAGAGATGCACGATGCTAACAAAGCACTTTTAAAGATTGATAGTCATCTTCTGTCTTATGTGGAAAAAAGTCATGTAGACCGTAAGGCCTTTTTGGATTTTTACAAAGGGCATGAAATTGAAGATGGTCTTTATGCAAAGCTTGCAGCCCAGGACGGGAAAGAATGGCAAAAGCTATTTCAAGACCACGGGTCAAAAATTCAAGAAGAATTAAAATCTTTAGAAGAGATTTCTTCTAAATTTAACTTAAGCATTCATGAATTTAGAGAAATTGTAGCTTCTGTTAATAGGGGGTCTCGGGAATCAAATGCGGCTAAGACAGAAATGATTGAAGCAAATCTACGTCTTGTAATTTCGATTGCTAAAAAATATACCAATCGAGGATTACAGTTTTTAGATTTGATTCAAGAAGGAAATATAGGACTTATGAAAGCGGTTGAAAAATTTGAATATCGTCGAGGATATAAATTTTCAACCTATGCTACGTGGTGGATTCGCCAGGCAATTACGCGCTCTATTGCTGATCAGGCAAGAACGATTCGTATTCCTGTTCATATGATTGAGACAATCAATAAATTGGTACGAACGTCGCGTCAGATGCTTCATGAAATTGGTCGAGAACCAACCCCTGAAGAGCTTTCAAAGAAACTGTCTATGCCTCTTGATAAGGTGCGTAAAGTTCTTAAAATTGCTAAAGAGCCAATTAGCTTAGAAACGCCTGTTGGAGACGAGGATGATAGTCATTTAGGTGATTTTATTGAAGATAAAAATACACTTGTGCCTCTAGATGCGGCTATTCAAGGGAATTTGAGAGAAGCAACCACACGTGTTCTGGCAAGTTTGACGCCTCGAGAAGAGCGGGTTTTGAGAATGCGCTTTGGTATTGGAATGAACACAGATCATACGCTTGAAGAAGTGGGACAACAGTTTTCAGTAACACGGGAACGGATTCGTCAAATTGAAGCGAAAGCATTGCGGAAACTTAAGCATCCAACACGGTCTCGTCAGCTTAAAAGTTTCATAGAAACAAATGTTTAAAACTTCTTGCCTTCGTTAAAGAATCCTTTCATTATAGGAAGGATTCTTAATGCTTGGGCCTGTAGTTCAGTTGGTTAGAACCCGCCGCTCATAACGGTGATGTCGTAGGTTCGAGTCCTACCGGGCCCACCACCCTTCGCTCTTCGAGCTTCGGGTGGCACGCCACTTAGACTAACAACGGAAGGGGGGGGTACTTGTCCAACGAAGCCTTGGCTAGGGCGAACTGGTCGAATCAGCGCCTCTTATTTCTGCTTCTTTCTACACCAGCCGATTAATTACCAAATCAGATTTAATTTGATGACGAAGCCATGTCATTTGACGTTTGGCATAGTTACGGGTTTTTTGTTGAATGGCATCAATCGCTTCTGATGAAGAGATTTTATGTTCCAAATACAATTTAATTTCTTCAAAACCAATCGTTCCTCTTCCATCACTTCCGCCATTTTTTATGAAATTACCAACTTCATAGGTGGCATTGGTTTTGAACATACTTTCAGTGCGTTTATTAATACGTGCGTATAATATTTCCCGTTCAGGCAACAAAGTTACAATACGAAACTCTCCTTCTATGAAGGGGTTTTTAGATGTTTTTTGCCAAAAACTTAAGGGTTTTTGAGTATAAAATAAAACTTCTAACGCCCGAGTGAGTCTTTGCGTATCTGTCATAGAAATGGTTGCAGCACTTTGAGGATCGTGTGTTTGAAGGTATTCATAAAGTTTCACACGTGTTGAGAGATTTTCAAGCTTACAACTGATGTCAACTCTGATATCAACGGGAATTTCTGGGATATTGCTAATTCCTTCCATCAGGACTTTGATATAAAAACCTGTACCCCCAACAAGAATAGGAAGCTTTTGGTTGGCCCAAGCCTCTTTTATTTCCTGCGCTGCAAGCTCTGCCCAGCGGGTTGCAGAGCTTTGATCTTTTTTAAGAATATCTAAGATTCCATAAAGTTTATAGCGTGCCTTGTTGGTTTTTCCCTGTTGGGGCATGGCGGATAATATAGGAAAATTATTATAAATTTGCATGCTATCTGCATTGATAATGACGCCATTTAAGCGATCAGCCGCTTTTTCAGCCAGAAGAGATTTTCCGCTTGCTGTGGGCCCTAAAATGACTAAGATTTTTTTAGAATTTTTCATAAAGATACCATGCGTTTTTTTTGGGTTAAAGAAAAGAAAAAAGCCAAAAAGTACCTTACCTTTTGACTTTTTCCCTTAGGATAGAAATATGGAGAACGGGTTTATTCTTCTCGAAAGACTCTTTCTTTTCTTTCGTGTCTTTCTTGTGCTTCAATGCTTAGAGTTGCAATAGGACGCGCTTCTAGGCGTGCAAGTGAAATAGGTTCCCCTGTTTCCTCACAGTAACCGTAGGTTCCGTTCTTAATGCGCTCCAAAGCAGCATCAATTTTGCTTAAAAGCTTGCGATCACGATCTCTGGCACGAAGTTCCAAAGAACGATCCGTTTCAATGCTTGCTTGGTCATTAATATCTGCTTCTCGGGTTGTGTGCTCTTTCAAACTTGAAAGAGTTTCTGCGGCCCCTGTAATAATTTCTTGGCGCCATTGAAGAATCTTCTGACGAAAATATTCCCGCTGAAGAGATCCCATAAACTTTTCAGTAGCTGCTGGCTTGTAAGTTTTAGGTAAATTAATGCTATTTTTATTCATTCTAGCCTCCTATATGTAATTATTATTATTATTGAGAAATCTTAGAGTGTTCGAAAAAAGAATGCAATAGGTTTTTTAAAAAAAATTAATACGAGGATTATAAGGGTTTTCTTTTTCCCATTTTTTTAGGACATCTTGCAAGGATTCAGTGTTGTTTTTAGGGGGTGTTATAAGGATTTTTACGAGCTGATCTCCCTTCTTTTTCGCGGGAATTCCCTTCTCTTTCAAAGTCAAAATAGTTCCAGATTTTATACAAGGAGGAATGCGAAGTAATACAGGGCCATAAAGGGTTGGAATTTCAACTTTGCCTCCACAAATAGACTCACTAAAAGTAATGGGAAGGTCCAGACAAATGTTTTGGTCTTGTCGGCTTAAAGACGGATGAGGGGCGACATAAATCATGACCATTGCCCTTTTTCCCTCTAGGTAATCAAGAACTAAGGTGCTTTTATGGGTTGCTCCTGGCGGAATTGTAATAGCCCTCTTTTGACCATCGATAACAAGATTTTTTGTTGCACCAAGACAAGCCTCAACAAAAGAGATTTTTAAAGAATAAGAAGACGTAGCCGTGTTTCCATTCTTTGGTTCATTTTCATTAGTAGAGGATTCCTCATTAAACTGACGGCTCATATAGGCAAATAAATCATCAACAGAAAAGCTATCTCTAGAAAAGTCTGATTGATATTTCAATCCATTTTTTTTGCACTCTTCATCGTAGAGGCTTTTTTGTTCTGGGCTCGACAAGATATCATAGGCCTGGCGAATTTTTTGGAAATGTTCTATACGATCTTTGGAAGAATGAGGATTTACATCAGGGTGGTAAATTTTGGCTAAGCGACGGTAAGCAGCCTTTATTTCATCATGCGTGGCTCGGTGACTTATTTCTAAGATTTGATATAAAAGACCCATACCTCACCCTTTTTATAACAGTTTATACTGTATCGAAAGGGAGGTCAAAATTTCCTTTTGGTAGATAAAAAGCTTAAGACTGGGGTTTTGCTGTTTTTGCAACACCAACCATTGCAGGTCTTAGGAGACGGTCATGAAGCTTGTATCCCTTTTGTAGAACCTGGACAATCGTTCCATCCTGAGTATCGGGTTTTTCAACTTCAAACATCGCTTGATGTTCATGATGGCTAAAAGGCTGCCCCTGAGGATCAATGATTTCAATTTTATGTTTTTCAAATACTTTCTTAAGTTCAGCTTCGGTCATAGAAACCCCTTCAAAAAGGGTTTTTAAGGTATCGTTCTCGTTCAAAGCGTCTTTAGAAACACTTTCCAGAGCCCGGATCAAATTATCGCTAACTGATAAAAGGTCTCGTGCAAAACCAGTGATCGCAAATTTTAGAGATTCATCTTTTTCTCTTTCAAAGCGCTTGCGGTCATTTTCTAGATCAGCAAGGGCTCGAAAAAGCCTATCTTTTAATTCTTTATTTTCTGTTTTCAAAGAGTCTTCTAAGGAAATTTCTTTTTCTTGAGTCTCAGAAATCGGCGTTTCTTCTTCGATCATTTCTTTTTGGTTTTCGTCTTTGCTCATTTGTGTCTCTCTAGTTATTGTCTAGTAATCGAGTGATAACCTTGGCTGTATAGTCAACCATAGGGATAATACGTCCATAATTAATACGGGTAGGGCCAATGACCCCTAATGCTCCTATAACATTTCCTTTTGAATTTTCAAAGGGAGAAATAACAAGAGAACACCCCGCCATTTCAAAAAGTTTATTTTCGGAACCAATAAAAATTTGAACACCCTCCGCATCAATGGATGCTTCTAAAAGGCTCATAAGGTTCTCTTTTGTGTCTAAAAGAGAAAAAATATGTCTAATGCGGTCTAAATCTTGAATGTTTTCAATATCATTCAAAAGGTTAGATTGTCCATGCACGATTAAAGATTCTGATTCGCCAACCTTAGACCAGCTGCCAATGCCTTTCTCGATAAGGTCATAGGCTAAGTTATTTAGGGTGTCTTTATGACCGATAAGTTCTTTTTTGATGCGTTGAATAGATTCGCTAAGCGTTAAGTTATTTAATTTATGATTGAGATAATTACTGGCTTCAATCAAAACAGAAGGGGGAAGGCCCATAGGCGTTCTAAGAATCCGATTTTCGACCTGCCCATCGGTTGTAACTAAGACAACAAGAGTCTCTGTTTCTGTGACCTGAACAAATTCGATGTGTTTTATGCGTTGATCTGTTTTCGGTGCAATAACGAGACTGGCACAAGAAGAAAGGCCCGCAAGAATAGAACTTGCTTCTTTCAGAAGAAGGTCAATGCTTGTTCCTTGGTTATCACAGATACGCTCAATAGTTTGTTTTTCTTCAAAAGAAATATTCCCTTGCTCCAAAAGTCCATTGATAAAAAAACGCAGACCCTGATCCGTTGGCAATCGTCCTGCAGATGTGTGAGGAGAATAAAGGTACCCAAACATTTCTAATTGGGCCATAATATTGCGAATCGTTGCCGACGATAGCTGATGGCCTAATTTTGAAGACAGGGTTTTTGAACCAATGGGTTCGCCTGTTTCAAAAAAAGCATCAACGATATGTTTAAAAATTTCTAATGTACGCTTATCTAAAGATGTCATTTTGTTAATAAAAAATATTTGTAGTGAGTACAGTTGACATAAAAACTTTACTTTTGCAGTGTAAATCCATACCGTATAAAGGTCAACTTAAAGGAAATCTTATGCGCCCTTCTGGAAGAAAGAACAATATTTTAAGATCAGTCATTTTGGAGCCTAATTATGCAAAACATGCGGAAGGTTCCTGCTTTATTAAAATGGGCGACACACATGTTCTTTGTACGGCGAGCCTTGATGATCGAGTTCCCCCTTTCTTGAAAAATTCTGGAACAGGGTGGGTGACAGCAGAATACGGAATGCTTCCAAGGGCAACATCTACACGCACGGAGCGTGAGGCGGCTAAAGGTAAACTGTCGGGGCGTACCCAAGAAATACAACGCCTTATAGGAAGATCTTTGAGGGCAGTAACGGACCTAAAACTTTTAGGGGAACGTCAAATTAAAATCGACTGTGACGTTATTCAAGCGGACGGTGGAACAAGAACAGCATCCATTACGGGGGCCTATGTTGCTTTGCATCTTGCGCTTGCAAAACTTGTTGAGGAAGGGGTTGTTAAGACATTTCCCCTTATTGATTCGGTTGCGGCTATTTCTTGTGGCATTTATAAGG
>VGCX01000048.1 GCA_016869935.1 Alphaproteobacteria bacterium | reverse complement strand
CTTACGAATTAGGCCTTAACAAGTCCAATTTCACATGGGGTGGCAACAAAATGGAAACTGATAAACCATCTGCTTTTGTTTTGTCTGCTGGTGTTTCTTTCGCTCTCTAAGCGATTGGATCAAACCAAGAAGAAAGGGGTCAATCGACCCCTTTTTTTATTTCTGTTTCTTAACCCAGTCTTGAAATATTAAGACCAGCCATAGGGCATGCTGCCAATTTTGTTTACCGGACAGGTGGTGCTTCCATTTTTCCAAAACAGGCCCACTATTAATGAACCCTGATGACTCTATGGCATCCTTAGATAAAAGGGACTCTGCCCATTCTCGAAGATCCCCTTTGATCCAATCACCAATGGGCATGCCGAATCCCATTTTTGGACGCTCAAATAAATGGTCGGGGACATGGCGCTTTAAAACTTCCCTTAGAATTCTTTTTCCTTTGCCTTGATGCACTTTCATATCGAGTGGAAGTCGCCAGGAAAATTCGACCACCCGATGATCAATTAAGGGAACACGGGCCTCTAGGCCAACGGCCATACTGGCACGATCCACCTTTGCCAGAATGTCATCTGGAAGATAAGTGAGCGTATCTAGATATTGCATGATTTCGACAGAAGACAAGTCTTTGTTATTTAGAGCATCCCAACAGGGAGCAAAAAATTCTTGTCCCTCTTTGACAACAGAAAGCGGATTCTCCCACTGACTAACCAATATTTTGTAATACCCTTCAAGAGAGGTTGCTTTTAAAAGTTCTCGCGCCTTAAGAATTTTCTTCCCAAGGTGGGAAGGTAAAGTACCCTTTGGCATTATATATTGCAGGGAATTCCAAAAATTTTCTGGGAGTAATTTTAATCCTTTTTCGATAGACTGTTTCATAAAAGTTGGAAGTTTTTGACTTGTATTCCAAAACTGACTCCCTATAAAATAACGTGTATACCCTGCAAAAAGTTCATCCCCTCCATCCCCAGACAAAGAAATAGCAACAAATTGGCGCGCAAGCTTTGAAACAAGATACGTTGGGATTTGGGAAGAATCCGCAAAAGGTTCATCGTACCAATCTGATAAATGTGGGATAACACTTTGAGCATCTTTTGTTGTCACATAAAGCTCGTGATGGTTTGTCCCCAAATGATTTGCAACTTCTTTGGCGTAGACTGCTTCGTTATAACGATCTTCTTGAAACCCAATCGAAAAGGTTTTAATTTTTTGCGCAGACTGCGCCTGCATCAACGCTACAACCGTTGAGCTATCAATACCCCCTGACAAAAAAGCGCCCAACGGCACATCTGCAAGCATTCGTTTTTTGACTGCATCTTTTAGCAAGGTCTCTAATGCATCGGTTGCATCCTCAAAAGATCCCATAAATTGATTGTTTTTTCCTTGATCTCGCACATCCTCTAAAGACCAAAAAACGGTCTCCTTAAAAGATTTATCGTTAAAAATTTCTACAATTGTTCCAGGCCGTTGTTTTTGAAAACCTTCATAAATGCTTAAGGGCGCTGGCACGTAGGCAAATCGAAAGAAAGCTGTGACCGCTTGCCGATCCATTACACTTTTCCAAGAAGGGTGGGGATAAAAGCTTTTTAGTTGGGATCCAAAAAATAAAACATCCCCTTGCCACCCCCAATAGACGGGTTTAATACCAAGGCGATCCCGAATCAGAATAACTTTCTTTTCTTTATGGTCCCAAAGGACAATCGCAAACATGCCAATAAACTTCTTAACAGAAGCTTCAATACCCCATTCTTCAAAAGCGGCTAACATCACTTCCGTATCGGAATGCCCCCGAAAGGTATATCCTTTTTTGATGAGTTCCTTTTGAATATCCGGCCCATTATAAATTTCGCCATTGTAAATCGTTGTGAATCGTTTGGACGGGGAATGCATAGGTTGATGCCCTTCAGGTGACAGGTCTTGAATCGCCAACCGCCGATGGGCAAAAAGAATACCTGCCTTTGGATCCATCCACGACCCAAAAGAATCAGGTCCCCGGCTTTGAATTTGATCTGCCATTTTTTTGGCAAGGTCCAATCCTTCCTGTTCCTTGAACGATGTTTTTAAATCCCAAAAACCGGTGAGTCCGCACATTTTATTTCTTTCCTAAAACTTTTTCCCATGTTTGCTCCCAAAGCGCTGCTATGATCTTTATATCATATCTTTTCATTTTTTCTGCTGCTCTTTGGCCAAATTCTTTTCTTAAAGATTCGTCTTGTATCAAAGTTTTCAGAGCCTTTACAAGTGCCTCAATATCATCGACAGGCACCAAAAAACCATCTTTTTTATCATCAATTAATTCACGTGGGCCGGTCAAGCAATCCGTTGCAACAACGGCAAGCCCAAGACCCATGGCTTCACAAAGGGCATTTGGCATTCCTTCAAACCGAGATGTTAGAGCAAAAATACTGGCTTTTGATAATTCGTTAAAAATGCCTTCTTGTGCGTATCCTGGCAAAAATATTTTTTCCGCAAGACCTTTCCTTTGAATTTTTTCCTCTAGGGCTGCTCTATCCTCTCCCTCCCCCCAAATGGTTAATGTCCACTGAGGGTTTTCTTTAGCAAGAAGGCTAAAAACATCAATCAACAGATCAAAGCCTTTTTGATTAGTCAAGCGCCCCATAGCCACAATATTGGTACTTTTATAATTAATAACTGTAGAAGGGACAGTGACTGGGTTTGCAATAACGTAAGTTTTTTCTTGTAAGCTCTTTGAAAACATTACTTTCGCTCGATCGGTTTGAACAACAATTCGAGCTGAAAAAGAATAAGCAAAGTCTCGCAAGTTCTTTACAAAAAAATTCTGAACGACGTGAAGTGTATTCCGTTCAGAGACAATTGAAGGAATTCTTATAATCCAAGCAGCAATTGCGGTTAAAATATTATTCCACAAAATGAATCCTATTGTCACATCAGGATTAATTTTATAGATATGATAGCAAGTCGAAAAAAGAAGAAACAGCCTTTTCCACCCGCGCCAATGCCCTGTATAAATGACCCGAATGTTCGAGTCTAAAGCATAAAAAGCCTTTTGGTCTTTCCTGTCGTGCACTAGCAAAAATAATTCTAAGTCTTGCCTTTGCGCCCAATAATTTAATAGATTAACAAGAACCCGCTCTGCCCCTCCAGCCTGTAATGTCGGAATCGTAAAAAGGATTTTCCGCTTAGGATTTTTCATCAAAAATCCTTTCCCATTGATCTGATATAGTTTTGATATCATAGGCTTTCATTGACTGGGCCGCTTTTTTCCCAAGCTGTTCCCGTAGTTTTTGATCGCCCATAAGTTTTTGCAGAGCACTTGCTAACTCTTGAGTATTTTCATTTTGAACTAAAAGCCCATTTTCCCCATGATCAATAAGCTCTCTTGGCCCTGTTGGGCAATCGGTTGAAATAACAGAAAGACCCATACTCATGGCCTCCCCTAGGGCATTGGGCATCCCCTCAAAACGGGAACTTAAAACAAAAATACTCGCCTTTGAGAGTTCTTGAAAAATATCTTGAGTTTTCCCTGGCATCCTGATGCGGTCTTTTAAACCCTCGTGCTGAATCAAAGATTCAAGAGCCCCTCGTTCATTCCCCTCTCCCCAAATCGTTAATCTCCAGCCTGGAAAATCGCTAGAAACTTTTTTAAAAGATTGAATCAAAAGATCAAAACCTTTTTGAAAATCTAGACGCCCCACTGCAATTATATTTTGGTTTAGAGAATCAATAGAACCTTCTGCTATAGGAAAAGGATTGGCAATAATGCGTGTTTTTATCTGCAGAAACTTTGGCATCCCTTCAAAAATACGCCTTGTTTGAACAATGACTCGAGAGGCAAACTGATAAGTAAAGTCTCTTAGTACTTTCTTAGCTTTTGAAATTACAGCGGTTTTTGGATCAATCCGCTCACTAACCCATACAGGAGTCTTTAAATTAACTGATGCAAAAATCGTCACGACATTATTCATATCTAAAAACGATAAAACTCCATCGGGCTTGATTACCTTAATGGCCTTTCTTATAAACCAAATTCTTTTTAAAAAATCCCAAGGCAGTAAATACCATTTCAAAGAAAGCGCGTTAATTTGAATCAAATTAATTTGCGAATGCATAGGGTAAAATGGTTTTATTCCTGGTGGTTCATGGGTCAACAAATGAATTGTCCATCCCATCGACGCCCAATAATTGGCAAGCATGATCATCACGCGCTCTGCCCCTCCACACTGAAGCGCGGGGATAGTTAATAGCAATTTTCTTTTTTTATGGCTCATTAATCACACACACTAAAATAACTTATCTCTCTTGACTTCATCACGCAAGCATATTATGTTCTGTTCATGAACAAAATGTTTTTTAAATGACAGCGTTTCAACGAACACGAGAACAAACAGAACAAAACGTCATGGTTCATCTCTTAAGCGAGATTGAACGGAACCCCTCTTTTACTCAACGAAACCTTGCAAGCGACCTAGGGATTGCTTTGGGCCTTATGAACCAATATTTAAAGCGTTGTATTACGAAGGGCTGGGTCCGTGCCTCTCAAGTTTCCCCAAAACGCATTACATATTTCTTAACCCCTGAGGGATTTAGTGAAAAAAGTCATATGGTTAAGGATTACTTAGCGCGCTCCATGACATTTTTTCGGGATGCACGCGCCCAACTCGAAGAGGTTTTCGCGACCTGCCAAACCCATCAGTGGTCCAAAATTCTCCTAATAGGTGACGGAGACCTTGCTGATATTGCTTTTTTGGTTGGATCAAAGGCTAATTTCAGTATCACTCTTTTAAAACCCGAAGATTCCCTAACCTCTTTTGATGCAGTGATTATTACGGATACGATAACTCCTCAAAAAACCTATGAATCCCTTAGGGGCTTAGTAAAGCCCGAAAGAATTTTCGCTTTAGCCCTTCTTCATATTTCAAGGGAGGTGTCATGACCTGGTGCGTCGCTCATACACAACCCTTAAAGGAAATCCAAGCCCAACAGAATTTGATAGATCAAGGCTTTGAAGTTTATTTACCGCGGTTTAAAAAAATCCGCCGGCATGCAAGGCGCATTGATGAAATTTTGGCACCCCTTTTTCCAAGGTATCTATTCATTAATATTGATTTAAATTCCACCCCCTGGCGAACCATTAATAGCACACGGGGGATTTCTTACCTTTTGATGATGGATGACCAACATCCTGCTCATATTCAAGACGAAATTATTTTCGACCTAAAGGCACAAGAAGTTGGGGATGGAATTGTTCCGATTAAGAGCTTGATCACCTTTGTCAAAGGCGATACAGTACGAATCATTGATGGCGCCTTTAAAGATCATGCGGCAACCTTTGATGCCCTTGATGACAAAGGCCGTGCAAAGCTTTTGTTAACCTTTTTGGGGCGGGAGACAACCATTATTCTCCCCCATTATTCAGTCGAAGAAGCGTAAAACTTCTTTGCGTTACATCAAAAAGTAGTCTGGTGAGCATTCACCCAGACTGCGGCAGCATTGGTTTGCCAACGATAAAAATTGATTTACAAAGTGGAACAAGAAGAAATAAAAATTATATGAAGGTTAAAATTATGAAGAAAGTTTTGATTATTATTTTTGGGTTAGCGATAGCAGGAAAGCTATCTTATGAACCTATTGTAAGGCCACAAATTCTTTCTTGGTTGAATAATACTCAATCTGGTCAAACATTTTTGTCTTTCTTGGAAGAGCATAAGATTTTTAATCAAAAAGAAAGAATAAAGATTTTAAGATCAGAATATGCTTTGGCGCTTTATCAAATGATGTATGATGTTCACAATGCCTTGTCAGTTCACGATATTAAATATTGGGCTGATGGAGGCACCTTGCTTGGAGCCGTAAGAAATGGGGGCGTTATTCCATGGGATGATGACTTAGACATACAAATTCATAATGCAGACTCTTCCAGATTTTTTGACCAAGTTGTTCCTGTTTTGAAAAAAATGGGCTATGAGGTTGCTGGAGCAAAAATTATAACTTCTAGTGAAAAATTTAAATGCTTACCCAATGAAAACCCTCCCTCTTGTGATGTATTTTTTGCTACAGAAAAAGAGGGGCGTCTCGATATTAATTGGCCACAAGCTATTCAAACAAAAGATCTTGAGCCTTTAAGGTTTTATAAATTTGGATCCTTTAAGGTTTATGGCCCTCAAAATCCCGCTCCTTATTTAGAAGATCTGTATGGAAAAAATTTTATGCATCAAGCTTGGAGAGGATTTGACCATTTAGCAAAAGATGGTTCGACTACCAGTTCTTGTGTTCCTTTTGTTTTAGATAAAACAACTGCAACCCCTGCCATGCCAATAGGGCCGGTCGTTGACAATACAGAATTAATTAAAAATTTAAGTTCTTCTCGGTAAAACCTAAATGCCCTCCCCCTCAATCTTTTCAGCAATACAGAAACTTCGTCACCTTTTGGCACGCGAAGAAAAAATCCAATGGATTTGGATTGCAGCTTTTGCTTTAAGCGTTTCCTTCTTGGAAATTTGCACCGCAACGCTGATTGTTATTTTTGCCCAGGTTTTAAATAATCCAGAGGTAGGACACCCCTATTTAGCAAAACTGGGAATGGGATCAGATTTATCGCCAGGGCGTGTTGTTCTTTACGTTTCTTTAAGCGTTGGATTAACCTATCTTGTGAAAAATCTTCTGGCAGCGGCTGAAACTTTTTATCAAAGTTTTTCGATTCAAAAAATGGGATATCACTTTAAAAATCGTTTGCTTTATCGCTATGCTGAGGCCGATTATGGATTTTATTTGACACGCAATTCATCCGTTGGATTGCAGGTTATTAGTGGCGACTCTGAACTTATTTTCCACAATGGCATGGTATCCCTTGCCATTATTTTATCTGAAAGCGTTGTCTTTCTTTCTCTTGTTGGCATGATTGTTTACATGAATCCAAATTTAGCTCTTTCTATTGCCGCTGTTGGAGTCCTTCTAGGTTTTGGAATTGTGAAAGGTCTTTTACCCCAATTCTATCGATGGGGAAAACGTCTTCAAGAAGCGTCCTTATACAGCAATCAAAATCTTTTGCAGTTTTTCCACACCTTCAAGGAAATCGTTTTGCTTGGAAAAAAAGAGTCATTCATCCAAGCCTATCAAACGCATTCTTTGAAAAAATCAAAAGTACAGGCGATCAATATGGCGGTGAATAACCTTCCTCGTATGATGATTGAGTTATTATTTGTAGGAATTTTTGTTTCAATCGTTGCAATGCTTTGCCTGAGCCATGAAAGCCCCATCCAAATGCTTGGCATATTGGGGGGATATTTTTATGCAGGGTTTCGCCTGATGCCCGGCCTTAACCGGATGATTAACCAGCTGAATGTTTTTAAATCAACGATTCCATCGATTGAACATGTTCACAAAGAATATCTGTCAACCGCAACACAAGCCCACTATCAAGATATTCCAAAATTTCAATTCGATAAAACCCTTGAACTAAAAGATGTATCCTTCCGGTATCTTAATACAAAAAAAGAGGCGCTTTCTAATATTTCCCTCACTCTTAAAAAGGGGGAATGTATTGGTGTGATCGGTGAAACTGGCTCTGGGAAATCAACTTTGATCGATGTCATTCTAGGACTTCTTAAACCCAAAAGCGGTGAAATTTTGATTGATGGGAAATTCCCAGTTTCATGCTACCAATGGCACCAAAAAATTGGCTACGTGCCTCAGAGTCTTTATCTAACCGATGACACCATTGCAGCCAATATTGCGTTTGGCGAGCAAAAGATTGACAAAAAACGCCTAGAATTAGCAATCGACAGCGCACAACTTCGAAAGTTTGTTGATACCCTACCAGAAGGTGTTCAAACAATTGTCGGTGAGCGAGGCATTCGCTTATCAGGCGGCGAGCGTCAACGTATCGCGATTGCTCGTGCCTTATACCGCAACCCTGAGGTTTTGATTTTTGATGAGGCAACCTCTGCCCTTGATAACGAAACAGAAGAAAAACTCATGAAAACCATCAACGCCGTCAGCAAAAACCGCACCGTCATCATGATCGCCCACCGCACCACAACCCTCAAGAATTGTGACAGAATTGTGAAAATGGAGGGGGGGCTAGTGAAAGAAGACGTTGTATATCAGGAAATTATAAGAACGAAAAGGTAGAAATTATGGATCTAAAAGGAAAAAAACTTGTTGTCGTAGGAGGCGCAGGGCTTATTGGTTCTCATACTGTTGATGCACTTTTAAAAGAAGACATCAAAGAACTTATTATTTATGATAATTTCGTTCGTGGTACCTATGGTAACATTGAAACCGCCTTAAAAGATCCCCGTGTTCGGGTTTTTGAAATTGGGGGAGATATTTGTCAAACTGATATCCTAAATCAAGCGTTTAAAAGTGTTGATGGTGTTTTTCATTTTGCAGCGCTATGGCTTTTGCAATGTCATGAATTTCCGCGTTCTGCCTTTAATGTGAATATAGAAGGCACATTTAATATTTTAGATGCCTGCGTTCAACAAGGTGTGAAACGGCTGGTTTATTCTTCTTCCGCTTCCGTTTATGGAGATGCGGTTCGTGAACCTATGGATGAAGACCATCCTTTTAATAATACTAATTTCTATGGCGCAACCAAGATTGCGGGTGAGGCCATGGCGCGTGCTTATTATCATCGCTATAAATTGCCTTTCGTGGGGCTACGCTATATGAATGTTTATGGACCCCGTCAAGATTATCGTGGCGCCTATATCGCGGTCATTATGAAGATGCTTGATAATTTAGATAAAGGCATCGCTCCTACTCTTTATGGAGATGGATCTCAAGCTTATGACTTTGTCTATGTTGGTGATTGTGCTAAAGCCAATGTATGTGCTATGAAAGCCGATACTGTTGATGAATTTTATAATGTGGGAACTGGTATTCGCACTTCCATTAAAGAACTGGCAGAACTTATTTTAAAAATTACAGAATCTGACCTTTCCGTTCAGTATGAGCCAGCTGGACTTACATTTGTAAAAAACCGCATTGGATGCCCAAAGAAAGCGGAGACTCAAATTAGATTTAAAGCCTCTGTCCATCTTGAAGAAGGGCTCAAACAACTGATCGAATGGAGGAAAACACATATGGATCAGGTTGAAGCGCGGCGAAAAAAGGTGGGATCATGAGAAAAATACCTATCGCAATTCCTTCTTTAGGTGAAGAAGAGTGGCAAGCTACGCGCGAACCCCTTTTAAGCGGGTGGTTGACTCAGGGGCCTAAAGTAGCCCAATTTGAAAAGGAATTTGCAGCGCTTCATGGTGTGAACCATGCTTTAGCTGTGACGTCTTGTACAACGGGCCTCCACCTTGCTTTAGAAGCTTTAGGCGTTGGGCCAGGTGATGAGGTTATTGTTCCCGCATTCACATGGGTTGCAACGGCTAATGTGGTTTTATACTGTGGTGCGACGCCTGTTTTTTGTGATGTCGATACAACCACTTTTAATATCAAAATTGAGGATATTGCCTCAAAAATCACAGCACGCACAAAAGCTATTATACCTGTGCACTTATTCGGTTTGTGCGCAGATATCGATGCAATCCGTTCGGTTATTCCGCCCCATGTAAAAATTTTAGAAGATGCTGCGTGCGCTGCTGGAGCTTCCTATAAAAAACGTATGGCGGGGTCTCTTGGAGATATGGCTGCATTTTCTTTCCACCCTCGTAAATCGATCACGACAGGGGAAGGTGGAATGGTTACAACAACTAACCATGATCTGAATCGCTTAGCTGAAATCATGCGAAACCATGGCGCTGAAATATCGGAAGAAGCTCGCCATAACAGTTCTAAACCCTATTTACTACCCGATTTTAAAATGCTTGGGTTTAACTATAGAA